>RFUP01000320.1 GCA_009922885.1 Paracoccaceae bacterium | reverse complement strand
GTAGTAGTGCCAATCCCAAGGTTCGAGCGGGCCTGCGATCTTGTCGGCGGCGAGGCGTTTCGCAAGTTTCGCGGCGTCTGACTGAGCGCGGGCTTTGGCGGGTTCCCACACCGCCATCAGAAGGTCGCGGACGCGATCGGGGCTGCCTGCCATTTCGGTTTCGAGCTTGTAGTCTGCGAAGGAGGCGTAACCCAGAAGCGCGGCGCGTTCCTCGCGGAGTTTGAGGGTTTCGGCGGCGATGCCCCGGTTGTCGGACTTGCCGCCATTGGCACCGCGTGCGGTGAAAGCGCGCCAGACCTTTTCGCGAAGCGCGCGTTTCGGGGAGAATTGCAGGAAAGGCGTGGCGAGCGAGCGCGAGAGTGTAACGACGGGGCCGGGGCGCTCTTTCTCGCGGCCAGCGGCGCGGGCGGCATCGACGAGGAAGGCGGGGAGGCCGTCGAGATCTTCTTCCGTGAGGTCGAGGAACCAGCTGCGTTCATCCGCCAGAAGGTTCTGGGTGAATTCGGTGCCCAAGACTGCAAGGCGGGCTTTGATTTCTTTCATGCGGGCCTCTTCCGCGCCAGTGAGGGCCGCGCCCGAGCGCACGAAGCCGCGATGGGTGAGCATGAGGACGCGGGATTGTTCCTCGCTGAGGCCCAAGGTGCCATTCCGCTCCCAGAGGTCGGCCACGCGTTGGAAGAGGGCTTTATTGGCGGAAATCTCGGCCCAGTGGGCGGCGAGCTTGGGGGAAAACTCGCGCTGGAGGGCTTCGCGGGCGGGCGTCGAATCCGCGCCTGCGACGGTGTAGAACGCGCCCAAGACGCGGCCCAGAACGCGGCCTGCGGCTTCCAAGGCTTCGACGGTATTGGCGAAGGTGGGCGCTTCAGGATTGCCTGCGATGCTCTCGATTTCCGCGCGATGCGCCGCGAGGCCTGCGTCGACTGCGGGGGCATAATCCTCGTCGCGGATCATGTCATAGGGCGGCAGATCGAAAGCATTCTCCCAACGGGGGAGCAGGAGCGGATTGGTCATCATTCACCTCGGGTTCAACAGTTGACACAGAGGTAGTCCTTGAACGCGGGCCTTGCAATGGAGGCGCGCCCGCGCCAGCCTCCGGGGAAGCGAGGGAGGATGCGATGCGCAACGAACAAGGCCTGCAAACGGTGGCAGTTCATGCGGGGGAAACCCCGGATCCGGCAACAGGGGCTTCGGCACCGCCGATCCATATGTCATCGACATTTTGCGTCGATGCACCTGCGGGGTTCTCGGCGCATGATCTGGGGCCGGATAGCCCGTATTTGTATGCCCGCTGGTCGAACCCGACGGTGGATATGCTAGAAGGCAAGATCGCGGCTTTGGACGGGGCGGAGGCCTGTTTGGCAACCGCTTCGGGGATGGCGGCCGCGAGCGCGATCCTCTTCACCTTCCTCTCGGCCGGGGATCACGTGGTGGTCTCTGATGTGTCCTATGCGGGGGTGGCGGAGCTGGCGCGGGATACGCTGCCACGGATGGGGATCGAAGTGTCGCTCGTCGATCTTTCGGATCCCGCCAATCTGGCCAATGCGATGCGCGAGAATACGAAGCTCGTGCATGCGGAAAGCCCGGTGAACCCGATCACGCGGCTCACGGATCTGGCGGCGGTGGCGAAGATCGCCCATGCGGGCGGCGCGCTTCTTTCTTGCGATTGCACCTTCGCCTCGCCCATCGGGCAGCGGGCGATCGAATTGGGTGTCGATCTAGTGATGCATTCGGCCACGAAATACATCGGCGGGCATGGCGATGCCTTGGGTGGCACGGTGTCGGGGCGGGCGGATCTGATCAAGCGGATGCGGATCGAAGCGGGCATTCACCATGGCGGGATCATGTCACCCTTCAACGCGTGGCTCATCGCACGGGGCGCGGCAACGCTGCCGTTGCGGATGCGCGCACATCAGGAGGGCGCGCTGAAAGTGGCGGAGTGGCTGGAAGCGCAAGCGGGGGTCACGCGTGTGCTCTATCCGGGCCTTGCCTCGCATCCCCAGCACGAGCTGGCCAAGCGGCAGATGAAGAACACCTCGGGCATGATCGCGTTTCAGGTGGGCGATGCCGCGCGGGGGCGCGCATTGGCGGAGCGGATGATCGAGAAGCTGGAGATGGTGCATTACGCCGTTTCACTCGGCCATCACCGCAGCCTCATTTTCTGGATGGATACGGCAGGGCTTCTCGCCTCGTCGTTCCGGCTGGAAGGCGTGCAGGCCGAAGCCTATCGCACCTTCGCGGGCGACGGGATTTTCCGGCTCTCCATCGGGTTGGAGGACGCGGAGGATATCATCGCCGATCTGGCGCGCGTCTTGGGCTGAACGGGGGGCTGATCAGGCCCCGCAATCAGGGCAGCCCTGGCGCTTGTGGACGCGGATTTTCCGCGTCTCGCCCCAGAGGCCATCGTAAATCAGCATCTCACCCCTGAGCGCCGCCCCTGCCCCGGTGATCACCTTGACCGCTTCGAGCGCCATCATGGAGCCAACGACACCGGGCAATGGCGCGATCACGCCTGCCTCGGCACAAGCCGGTGCAAGACCAGCGGCGGGCGCTTCGGGAAAGAGGCAGCGGTAGCAGGGCGTGCCCTTAGCGGCATCGAACACGGTCACCTGCCCTTCCCACTGCGTGAGCGCGCCCGAGATCAGGGGTTTGCCCTGCACGGTGGCTGTCTTGTTCGAAAGGTAGCGCGTGGCGAAATTATCGGTGCCATCAAGGATGACGTCATACTCCGCGAAAAGCTCCTCGGCGATCTCGTCAGTGAAACGGCGCTGATAGGGCTTCACCTCGACAAACGGGTTCAAGGCGCGCATCGCCTCAGAGGCGGAATGCACTTTCGGCAAGCCGATGCGGGTGTCGCTGTGGATGATCTGGCGCTGGAGGTTCGATCCTTCGACGATATCCTCGTCGATCACCCCGATGGTGCCCACGCCTGAAGCTGCCAGATAGAGGAGCGCAGGCGAGCCCAAGCCCCCCGCCCCGATCACCAGAACGCGCGCCTGTTTCAGCTTCTTCTGGCCCGAACCGCCAACCTCGCGAAGCACGATATGACGAGCGTAACGCTGGAGTTCGGTGTCGGTGAAAAGAGGCTTCGGCGCGTCAGGTTGTGCAGCTTCCACCGCCCCGGCGCGGGCTTTCAACCGCCCGAGGCCCAT
>RFUP01000319.1 GCA_009922885.1 Paracoccaceae bacterium | reverse complement strand
CGGATCGCCTTTTCGAGGCTTTCCTGAATGAGGAGCGCGCCCAAGCCCTCGCCTTGCCGTGTCGGGTGCACCGAAACAGGGCCGAGGAGCAAGACAGGCTTTTCGCCAACGGTGACAGGCCAGTAGCGAATCGATCCGGCGAGAATGCCGTAGGTATCGCGCGCAACGAGACAGAGCGCTTTGACGGGGGCCACGCCATCGCGCAGCCTGTAGGAGGACAAAAACGTGCGACCGGGAGCAAAACAGAGATCGAGGAGGCCTTCGACCTCCCACCAGTCTCCGGGCTGTTCTTCGCTCAGATCGTACTGATCGGTCACCCTGCCTGCCTCTCGTTATTTTCGTGCGTTGGAGGTGGAAACCCGCTTAACACGGCGCTAGGTCAGGGGCAAATCATGCGCGAGGGATTTCACAATGTTTTATCGTCCGAGCGAAGGCCACAGCCTGCCGCATAATCCGTTCAACGCCATCGTCACGCCTCGGCCTATCGGCTGGATTTCGACACGCGGCACAGATGGCACCGATAACCTCGCCCCCTACTCGTTCTTCAACGCTGTGGCCTATACGCCGCCGCAAGTGATGTTCGCCTCGACGGGCACCAAGGCGGATCGTGACGGCACCAAGGATTCGGTGGCCAATATCCGCGATACGGGCGTCTTCTGCGTGAATATCGTGGAATACGCGATGCGGGACGCGATGAACGCCTCGTCGAAAACCCTACCCGCTAACGTAGATGAGTTTGCCCATGCAGGGCTTACCCGTGAAGAGTGCCAAGAGATCGCCTGCGCCCGTGTTGCGGGAGCGCCTGCGGCGCTCGAATGCCGCCTGACGCAGATCATCAAGTTGGAAGGCGAGACGAATTTCCTCGTTCTGGGGGAAGTCGTGGGCGTGCACATGCGCGACGACTGCATGGTGAACGGCATGTTCGACGTGACCAAGTTCCAGCCGCTCGCGCGGCTTGGGTATAAGGATTACGCGCGGATCGATACGCTGTTCTCGCTCGTGCGGCCCGACGAATTGGCCTGACGCAACTCAGGGCGGCGGATCATTCCGCCGTCCAGCCGCCGTCGATCAGAAGGCTCGTTCCGGTCATCAGGGCCGAGGCCTCGGAGGCGAGGAACACGACCGGGCCCATGAGATCGGCAATCTCGCCCACCCGCCCCAGTTTGATTTTCGACAAGATCCACGCCTTCCGTTCGGGGATGGCGAGGGTTTGTTCGGCCAAAGGTGTGCGGATGAAGGTGGGGCAAAGGGTGTTCACGCGCACGCCATGAGGCGCGAATTCGAGCGCCATGGCTTTGGTCATGCCTTCGAGCGCGTGTTTGGTGGCGCAATAGACCGTGCGGTCCGGCCCGCCGACATGGCCCATCTGCGACGAGATATTGATGAGGCTGCCCGGTTTGCCTGCCGTAATGAGACCGCGCGCCACTTCGCGGGTGAGGAAATAGGCGGCTTTCAGGTTCACATCCATCACCGCATCGTAATCGGCTTCCGTTGTCGCAAGCGCTTGGGCGTGGCGGGCGAGGCCTGCGGAGTTGACCAGCACATCGAAGGGGCCGCGCGTGCGGATGGCCTCGGCTGTGGCTGCAATATCAGTGATGTCGAGCGCGAGGGCCTCGGCCTGCCCGCCTGCGGCACGGATCGCATCGCGCGCGGTTTCGAGTTCGGGCAGTTTCCGCGCCACAAGCGTGACATGCGCGCCCGCTTCGGCCAGAGCTGCGGCGGCACCTAGGCCGATGCCGGAAGAGGCCCCCGTGACAATCGCGCACTTTCCATCAAGCCGGAACGACGGGGTTTTCGGAAGTTGCATCTGCGCCTCGCGGGAATTCTGGGAAGGAAGCCACCCGGACTTCGTGCTGTCCGGATGGCTGGGTGATTACTCGGCGGCGGCGCCGTAGGGCACGTTCTTGCCACCGTAGCGGCGCACGCGGATATTGCACTGTTCGGCATGGCCCACGAAGCCTTCGAGCATGCAGAGGCGCGAGCCATATTCACCGACCAGAGCCGCGGCCTCGTCCGTGTTGACGCGCTGATAGCTGTGGGTTTTCAGGAACTTGCCAACCCAGAGACCGCCCGTATAGCGCCCGGCTTTCTTCGTGGGGAGCGTGTGGTTGGTGCCGATCACCTTGTCGCCATTGGCCACGTTGGTGCGCGCCCCGAGGAACAATGCGCCGTAGCTTTGCATGTTGTCGAGGAACCAGTCGTCGCGGTCGGTCATGACCTGCACATGTTCATAGGCCATGTCATTGGCGACAGCGAGCATCTCGTCATAGGTGTCGCAAAGGATCACATCGCCATAGTCGCGCCAGCTGATCGAAGCGGTTTCGGCGGTGGGCAGGATTTTCAGGAGGCGGTCGATTTCCGCGAGTGTGGCTTCAGCCAGTTTGCGGGAATTGGTGATGAGGCAGGCGGGCGAGTTGTAGCCGTGTTCGGCTTGGCCCAAGAGGTCTGTGGCGCACAACTCGGCATCGACTGTGTCATCCGCGATGATCATGGTCTCAGTGGGGCCTGCGAAAAGGTCGATCCCCACGCGGCCGTAAAGCTGGCGCTTGGCTTCGGCGACGAAAGCGTTGCCGGGGCCGACGAGCATGTGCACGGGTTCGATGGTTTCAGTGCCGAGCGCCATAGCGCCCACGGCCTGAATGCCACCCAGAACGTAGATTTCATGCGCGCCACCCATTTGCATGGCGGCCACGATGGCGGGATGCGGTGCGCCCTTGACGGGCGGGGCCGAGGCGATGATGCGCGGCACACCCGCAACCGACGCCGTGAGCACGGACATATGCGCGGAAGCGACCATGGGGAACTTGCCACCCGGCACATAGCATCCCACGGATTGCACCGGGATATTCTTGTGCCCGAGGAAAACGCCCGGCAGGGTTTCCACTTCGATATCGGTCATGGAGGCGCGTTGCGCTTCGGCGAAGCGGCGGATCTGGGCTTGGGCGAATTTGATGTCGTCCATGTCCCGCGTGGAGACCTTCTGCATCGCTGCTTCGATCTCGGAAGCGGAGAGGCGGAAGGAGGGTGGGGTGTAGCCATCGAATTTCTGAGCCAGATCGCGCACGGCGGCATCGCCGCGGGTCTCGATGTCTTTCAGGATGCCTTCGACGCTGGCGCGCACCTTCGCGTCATCCTCGGCGCGCTCGGCCT
>RFUP01000318.1 GCA_009922885.1 Paracoccaceae bacterium | reverse complement strand
ATCGGCATCAATCCGCGACTGATCCTGATCGGGGCGGCCGCGCTGATCCTGCTGGGGCTTCTGGCCGGGGCCTATCCGGTGCGGCTGCAACGCAACGACAATGGTGCGCTCGAATGGATGATCGGCGGCGTCTATATCGCGCTGGCGGTGATTGGCCTTGCGGCGGTCGGCCTTGCCCTGCGCGCTGCTGTGCAAAAGCGGATGATCCACGACGCACTGTCTTCGACGCTGACCATGACCGCGATGATCTTTGCCACGATCCTCGCCGCCGGGTTCTTTTCGCTGGTCTTCATCGGCCTTGGCGGCGAAGAGCGGGTCGCCCATCTACTGGAAAACCTGCCTGGCGGGGCAACGGGCGCGCTTCTCTTCGTGATGGTCTTTGTGTTCGTGCTCGGGTTCTTCCTGGACTTCGTGGAGATCTCGGTGATCGTGCTGCCGCTAGTGGCCCCTTCACTGATCCTGATGGGGCATGACCCGATCTGGCTGGGCATCCTTCTGGCCATCAACCTGCAAACCAGTTTCCTGACGCCGCCCTTTGGCTTTTCCCTGTTCTACCTGCGCGCCGCCGCCCCGCCCGAGATCAGGACCGAACAGATCTACACGGGTGTCGTTCCCTTCATCGGTTTGCAGGCCTTGGGGGTCATGCTTGTCTGGGCCATGCCTTTCCTCGCGACCTGGCTTCCGAACACACTGTTCTAGGGGCGCGCGTCGCCCCCCTCTCCCCGGCTGCCGCGACCAACGCGGCAGTGCTTTCGGAAGCTGCGTTTGGCCTCGGCTCTCGTGTCGTCTTTGGTGAAACTTTTGCAGCCAGTTTCATTGAGTGAAAGGCGCGGTTGGAGCGTTGGTGTTGATTTCCGTTGAGAACTGACCCGGTATTTTCACCGAGAACTGACCCGCCTAAGTAGGTTTATCAACGGTCAGGTTTTGGTCAATGCGTGTGCCTCCTTTCGCTTTTTCTTGGCGGCTTCAGAGCTGGCTTTGAAGCGATAGCTGTCGTTGCCGGTCTCGAGGATGTGGCAGCGGTGTGTCAGACGATCGAGGAGTGCGGTCGTCATCTTTGCATCGCCGAAGACCTGGGCCCATTCCGCGAAGCTGAGATTGGTTGTGATGATGACGCTGTTACGTTCGTAGAGCTTGCTGAGCAGGTGGAACAGCATCGCGCCGCCGGACGCACTGAACGGCAGATAGCCGAGCTCGTCGAGGATGACCAAGTCGACCTTTGTCAGTAACTCGGCCATCTTCCCTGCCTTACCGGCAGCCTTCTCGTGCTCAAGCGCGTTCACAAGTTCCACGGTCGAGAAGAAGCGGACCTTGCGCCGTTGGTGCTCGATGGCCTGGACAGCAATGGCTGTCGCGACATGGCTTTTCCCGGTACCGGGTCCACCGATGAGCACCACGTTCTCGGCATTTTCCATGAACTCGCCGCGATGGAGCTGGCGGACACTGGCCTCGTTGATGTCACTGGAGGCAAAGATGAAGCCCGCGAGATCTTTGTATGCTGGGAAGCGCGCAACCTTCATGTGGTAGGCGATGGATCTCACCTCTCGTTCCGCCATCTCTGCCTTCAGTAGCTGTGACAGGATCGGTATTGCTGCCTCGAAGGCGGGGGCGCCCTGTGCGATGAGATCCTCGACGGCCTGCGCCATGCCATACAGCTTGAGGCTGCGCAGCATGATCACGATCGAGGCGCCTGCTGGATCATGACGCATGACGCTTCCCCTTGGGCTGTCTGAGGCCATCATATCGGTCGACATCTGCCTTAGGAGCTTTCGCTAGGGCCAGTGCCGCCGGGGGATCTATCTCGGGATGATCGGTCTGTTTGCGATCCATCAATCTGTGAAGCAGGTTCAGGATATGTGTCTTGGTGGGCACGCCAGCTTCCAATGCCAAGTCCACGGCGCATAAGACGGCATCCTCTTCATGGTGGAGCACAAGTGACAGGATATCGACCATCTCGCGGTCTCCGCCTTCCTTGCGCAGCATGTGGTCTTGCAGGCGGCGGAAGGCTTCAGGCATCTCCGTGAACGGTGCGCCATTGCGCAGAGCGCCGGGCTTGCGCTGGATCACCGCGAGATAATGGCGCCAATCATAGACAACCCAGCCGGGTTTGCGATGTGACCGCGCGATGATGCGCGCGTGCGTGCAAACCGTCTGGCCCTCGGCCACGAAGACCAACCGATCCGGGTAGACATGCAGGCTCACACGACAGTTCGCGAAGCTAGCTGGCACGCTGTACCGGTTGCGCTCAAAGGTGACCAGGCATGTTGGTGAGACGCGTTTGCTGTGCTCGACGAACCCATCAAAAGCGGGCGGGAGCGTCATGAGCGTCGGCTTCTCAGCCTCCCAGGCATCTGCGATTGAGCCGGGCAATGTCTGATGCGCCGTCTCTGCCCATAGAGCGATGCAACGGTCCTCCAGCCACTGGTTCAGCTCGTCCAGCGTGTCGAAGACCGGTATCACCTGCCACAGACGGGTCCGAGCATCCCGGACGCTCTTCTCGATCTGGCCCTTCTCCCAACCGGCCGCGGGATTGCAGAACTCGGGCTCAAACACGTAATGGCTAGCCATGGCCTGGAAGCGCGCATTGATGTCGCGCTGCTTGCCTTTGCCAACACGATCCACTGCCGTCTTCATGTTGTCGTAGATCCCCCGGCCAGGCAAGCCGCCAAAGACGCGGAAAACGTGCCAATGAGCGTCAAATAACATCTCATGGGTTTGCAAAAGATAGGCTCGGACCACGAAAGCGCGGCTGTGCGATAACTTCGTATGCGCGACCTGAAGCTTGACGCGTTCGCCACCAATGGTGGCCCAGTCTTCGCTCCAATCGAACTGGAAAGCTTCTCCGGGTTGGAAGGTCAGCGGCACATATGTGCCGCGCCCCGTCGTCTGCTCCGCAATGTGCCGATCTGCGCGCCAGGCACGGGAAAACGCGGCAACGCGCCCGTAGGACCCGTCGTAGCCGAGCTTCACCAAATCTTCATGCATCTGCTTGAGGCTGCGGCGCTCTTTGCGCGGCTTGCGCGTCTGCGACAACAGCCACGCCGATAGCCGATCCGCATAAGGATCCAGTTTGCTGGACCTGGGCGGTGTCTTGAACTTCGGTTCCACTGCGCCCTCGCGCAGGTACTTCTTGATGGTATTGCGAGAAAG
>RFUP01000317.1 GCA_009922885.1 Paracoccaceae bacterium | reverse complement strand
GTGCCGCATTGAGTGGCGTCTCGAAGTAACCCGGCGCAATCGCGTTGCAGTTCAGCCCATACTTGGCCCAATCCGTCGCCATCCCCTTGGTAAGATTGGCCACAGCGCCTTTTGTGGCGGTGTAGGGCGCAATGCCCGGCCGGGCCAGCGACGTCTGCACCGAAGCGATATTGATGATCTTGACACGCGTCCGCCCGATCATATGCCGCGCCACCGCTTGGCCCACGTAGAACGCCGAATAGACGTTCGTTTTCATCAAGCGGTCAAAGGCATCGGCCGGAAAATCCTCCAGCGGCCCGCGATGCTGCATGCCTGCGTTATTGATCAGGATATCGATGCCGCGCCCCGCCGCTTCCATCGCATCCACTGCCGCTCGCACCGCCGCGCCGTCGGTTGCATCGAACACCACTGTCTCCACGGTCGCGCCCTCGGCCCGCAAAGCGCCTGCCGCCGCGTCCAACCGCACCGCATCACGGGCATTGAGCACCACCGTCGCCCCGGCTTCGGCCAATGCCTTCGCCAAGGCATAGCCTATCCCCATCGACGAACCAGTGATCAGGGCGCGTTGCCCCGTCAGATCAAACAGTTTCATGGAACTCCCTTTCGCCTGCGGTTGACATTCCCGCAGCCCTCACCTCATTCTCAGCAAAATGGTATACCATTTCAGCCGGGGTGCAACCCGGCGCCATCGGGGAGGATGGGGAGCGATGAAAGCACTCTACGCATATGCCGCGAAAGACCTGCGCCTGGAGGAATGCGCCCTTGAAGCGCCAAACCCCGGCGAAGTGTCGATCCGCCTCCTGCGCGGCGGCATTTGCGGCTCCGATCTCCACTATTTCAACCACGGCGGCTTCGGCACCGTGCGCCTGAAGGAACCGATGATTCTCGGCCATGAGGTCGCGGGGGTCGTCACCGGGCTTGGCGAAGGCGTCGAGACCCTCCACGAAGGCGATCTCGTCGCCATCTCGCCCTCCCGCCCCTGCGCGGCCTGCCCCGAATGCCTGCGCGGCCTGCCGAACCACTGCCTCAACATGCGCTTTTATGGCTCCGCCATGCCCTTCCCGCATATCCAGGGTGCCTTCCGCGAAGAGATCACCGCGCTCGCCCCCCAATGCGTCGTGGCAAACGGCCTCTCTCCGGCCGAAGCCGCCATGGCCGAACCCTTGGCCGTCTGCCTCCACGCGGTGCGCCAAGCAGGCGTGCTGACAGGCGCGCGTGTGCTCGTCACCGGATGCGGCCCCATCGGTGTGCTCACCATCCTCGCCGCCCGCCGCGCCGGTGCCGCCGAAATCATCGCCACCGACATCTCCGACCGCGCCCTCGCCTATGCTCGCGACGCAGGCGCAGACGTCACGCTCAACACCAAAGACACCCCCGATGCCCTCGCCCCCTACGCCACGGGCAAAGGCAACCTCGATGTGCTCTTCGAATGTTCGGGGGCCGAAGCGGCCCTCCGCGCCGCCATTCCCGCGCTGCGCCCCCGCGCCCAAATCGTCCAGCTCGGGCTTTCGGGCGATATGTCCCTCCCGATGATGGCCATCACCGCCAAGGAACTCAGCCTCAAAGGCTCCTTCCGCTTCCACGAGGAATTCGCCACCGCCGTCACTCTCATGCAAAAGGGCCTCATCAACGTGAAGCCCCTCCTCACCCACACTTTCCCGCTGGCGGATTTCGCCGAAGCCTTCGCCACGGCCTCGGACCGCGCGCAGTCGATGAAAGTGCAACTGGCCTTCGCAAGCGCATGACCCCCGATATCCTCACAGGCGCGCTCACTTTCGCCGCCGCCGTCATCCTCCTCATCATCACCCCCGGTCCCGGCGTGCTCTCGACCGCAGGCGTCGGCTCCGCCTTCGGCTTCCGCGCAGGCCTCCGCTATGTCACGGGGCTGTTCATCGGCACCAACCTCGTCACTTTCGCGGTCATCACGGGCCTTGCCGCAGTCGTTCTATCAATCCCGTGGCTTCGCACCGTGCTGATGGCCGCCTCCACCGGATACCTCCTTTATCTGGCGTCCAAGATCGCCTTCGCAGGCGCGAAGATCGCCTTCATCGAAGCCAAATCCGCCCCCGGCATCGGCTCGGGTGTGTTCCTGCAATTGGTCAATCCCAAAGCCTATGCCGTGAATTCCGCGCTCATCACGGGCTTTCCCTTCTGGGCCGGGAACCTCACCGCGGAAACCCTGCTGAAACTCCTGATCATGAACACGATCTGGGTGCCCATCCACCTCGGCTGGCTCTGGGCAGGCGTCGCCCTGCACCGCCTCAACCTCAGCCCCGCCACCCAGCGCAAAATCAACATCGCCATGGCCGCGGCCCTCCTCGGGGTCGTCGCGCTCGCCGTCTGGAGCGCGCTCCGCTAAGCCTGAAAGGACCACACATGACCAAACTCTATTCCGGTGTCTGGCCCGTCGCCCCCACCCCCTTCCATGAGGATGGAAGCCTTGATCTGGACGGCATGAAACGCGTGCTCGATTGCATGGTGGATCAGGGCGTCGATGGTATCTGCATCCTCGCGAACTTCTCCGAGCAATTCCTGATTTCGGACGCCGAGCGCGCCACCCTCACCCGCCTTTGCCTCGACCATATCGCAGGCCGCGTGCCCGTGATCGTCACGATCTCGCATTTCTCCACCCCTATCGTGGTGGCCCGCGCCGTTGAGGCCAAAGCCCTCGGAGCCTCCGCCGTCATGATGATGCCGCCCTATCACGGCGCGCTCCTCAAAGGCACGCCCGAGCAAACCTTCGAGCAATTCCGCGCCGTGGGCGATGTTGGCATCCCGATCATGCTGCAAGACGCCCCCCTCTCCGGTGTTGAACTCCCCGTGCCGCTTCTGGCCCGCATGGCCCGCGAAATCGAGATGCTGAAACTCTTCAAAATCGAATGCGCTGGCACCGCCCACAAACTCCGCGCCCTTCTCGCCGAAGCAGGCGAAGCGATCGACGGCCCCTTCGATGGCGAGGAAGGCATCTCGCTTCTGGCCGACCTCGACGCAGGTGCTTCCGGCTGTATGACCTCCGCCATGATCCCCGACCTCATCGGCCCGGTCGTGCGCGACTGGCTCGCAGGTGATACCGCCAAAGCCACCGCTGGTTATGCCCGCATCCTCCCCGCTATCAACCACGAGAACCGCCAATGCGGCTTCCGCGCCGCG
>RFUP01000316.1 GCA_009922885.1 Paracoccaceae bacterium | reverse complement strand
TATTGGGTTTGCGGCCTGTGGCGACGAGGACTACGTCCGCGTCAAGGCTATGCTCGCTGTCGTCTTTCTTCAGCTTGTAGCGCACCGTTGCGCCGTTTTTCTTGGCTTCGGTGCCCTGAACAGCGGCGCCCATGATGAACTTAAGCCCTTGTTTTTCAAGAAGACGCTTGAAGTTCTTCTGGACTTCGCCGTCCATGCCGGGGGTGATGGCGTCGAGGTATTCGATCACGGTGACCTCTGCGCCGAGGCGGGCGTAGACGGAGCCCAGTTCAAGGCCGATCACGCCTGCGCCGATGACGGCCATGCTTTTCGGGATCTTCGGCAGCGCAAGCGCGCCCGTGGAGGTGACGACGGTTTCCTCGTCAACGGTGACACCCGGCAGCGAGGAGGGCTCGGAGCCCGATGCGATGATGATCGACTTGGCGTCGTGGACCTCGTCGCCCACTTTCACCTGACCCGCGGCAGGGATCGAAGCCCAGCCCTTGAGCCAAGTTACCTTGTTCTTTTTAAAGAGGAATTCGATGCCCTTGGTGTTGCCCTCGATGACCTCGTCCTTGTAGGCGAGCATCTGTTTCCAGTCGACCGAAGGGGATTTGCCCTTGAGGCCCATCTTGGCGAAGTTGTGCTCGGCCTCGTGGAGTTGGTGGGAGGCGTGCAGGAGGGCTTTCGAGGGGATGCAGCCGACGTTGAGGCAGGTGCCGCCCAGCGTTTCGCGGCCTTCGACACATGCGACTTTGAGGCCCAGTTGCGCGCAGCGGATCGCGCAGACATAGCCGCCGGGGCCGGCGCCGATCACGATCACATCAAAGGTTGCCATGGGGATTCCTCCATTTCCGAAGCGTATGGTTTGCGTATGGTTTGTGTATGGCTTGCGTCATGACGTTAGACAGCCTCCGCATGGGTCCAAGCGGCGCGGCGTTGGGGCGTCAGGATAGCGTTTTTTGTGTCAACGAACCAGCGGTTGCAGGCGGCCTCGGCCTCGGCAATGGCCGGATCGGCGCGCCAATCGGCCAAGCGGCGGTTCATGCCGGGCAGGTGGCGGAGGATCGAACGATCCTCGATGGCGTTCTGGTTGGCGGCGCGGTGCCATTTCCAGCCCAAGTGATAGCGCTGGAAGGTGTTCGGGCCGTTCTGACCATCGCCGCGATGGTTCTTCAGCAGGAAGAGATCATCGGATTTGACGGCGTAGTGGTTGAGATAGGCGGCATCGAGGCGAATGGCGCGCTCAAGCGGCTGGTATTTGCGATATTTGCGCTGCGAGAGGAGGGCGCGGTTTTCGAGCGCTTCGCCTGCTGCCGAGACGACGCGGGGCCGTGCGATGCGGGGCGCTTGCGGCATGTGGTCATGCGCGTGGGCGAAGGCGGCACGGCGGAACATGGATTTGAAGTTGACCTGTTCGGCGTCGGGTTCGGCTTCGGCGCGGGGGAAGGCTTCGATCACGTTTGCGGGCGGCGTGGCTAGGGGCCAGTCGGCGAGGCCCGCATTGCCGAAGAAGCGCCACGGCAGGGCGATCACGTCGCTTTCGCCAGCGATGGCGAGAAGGTCGGCCAGGTGGCCTTGGCCCAAGCGGATGTTGAGGAATTCGTCGGCGTCGATGAAGAGGAGCCAGACGGTTTCGGAACCATCAAGTGCGGCCATGGCGGCGCGGATGCCGCTGTCTTGCGGGGCTTGGCCTTCTGCGGGGCTGTGGCGGAGATGGGTGACGAGGCCACGCTCTGCGAGGAGATCCAGCAGGGTGTCGGAGCCATCGGTGCAATCGTTGGTGCAGATCACAGCGCGGGCAAAGCCGATTTCGAGATGGTAGGCGAGCCACTCCAATACGAAGAGGCCTTCGTTGCGCATGCAGGCGACAACGGCGGCGGGTTCGGATTGGGGGGCGGGGTTCATCGGATCAGACCAGCGCGAGCACGAGCATTGCCATCGTCGCGCCGAAGCCCACGAACCAGATCAGCGAGCGCCACGGGCTGAGGCCGAAGAGATAGGCGGGCACGTAGAGAACCCGGGTGGCGAGATAGGCGGCGGCGCAGAGGTTGGTATAGCCGGAGGATTTATCGGCATAGGTGACGGTGACCACGGCGAGGGTGAAAAGGATCAGCCCTTCGAAATGGTTGTTCAGCGCGCGTTGGGCGCGGCCTGCGTAGCCTGTGAGCTGGCGCGGGGTATCGCGCGGGCCCATGGCGTATTTCGGGCCGACCTGAAGGTTGGCGAGGACCGAGTAGAGGCTGAATTGGAGCCCCTGAAGGAGGCCTGCGAGGGCGAGGGCTGTGAGTTCGGGGGTCATGGGCGCATCCCGTCCCGGAGGCCCGGGCTCTCTGCTTCTTGCTGTGCGAGGCCCCGGGGATGGCCCGGGGCTTGGCTGTTTTTAGCGGCCCCGGAGCGTGCCCCGAGGCCGGAGAGGTGTGGGATCAGAGATCCATCAGCAGGCGGCGGGGATCTTCCAGCGCTTCTTTGACGCGCACGAGGAAGGTCACGGCGCCTTTGCCGTCGACGATGCGGTGATCGTAGGAGAGGGCGAGATACATCATCGGGCGGATGACGATCTGGCCGTTCACGACAACCGGGCGGTCCTGGATCTTGTGCATGCCGAGGATGCCCGACTGCGGGGGGTTCAGGATCGGCGAGGACATCAGCGAGCCGTAGACGCCGCCGTTGGAGATGGTGAAGGAGCCGCCCTGCATTTCTGCCATGGAGAGCTTGCCGTCACGGGCGCGGATGCCGAGTTCGCCGATCTTCTTCTCGATCGCGGCGAAGCCCATCTGGTCGGCGTCGCGCACCACCGGAACGACGAGGCCCGTGGGGGTGCCGACGGCGACGCCCATGTGCACGTAGTTCTTGTAGACGATATCGGTGCCGTCGATTTCGGCGTTCACTTCCGGCACTTCTTTCAGGGCGTGGCAGCAGGCCTTCACGAAGAAGGACATGAAGCCGAGCTTCACTTTGTGCTTCTTCTCGAACTGGTCTTTGTACTCGTTCCGCAGTTCCATGATGCCGGACATATCCACCTCGTTATAGGTGGTGAGCATCGCGGCGGTGTTCTGCGCGTCTTTCAGACGGCGAGCGATGGTCTGGCGGAGGCGGGTCATCTTCACGCGCTCTTCGCGCGACGCGTCATCGGCCGAGACCGGACCGCGCGGGATCGCGGCAGGGGCCGGAGCCGCAGCTGCGGCGGCAGCGGCTGC
>RFUP01000315.1 GCA_009922885.1 Paracoccaceae bacterium | reverse complement strand
TCGCTTTGCCACCAGTCGCCCTGCGCGCGAACGGTCGGAAGTAAGGTGCGCCAGGCCTCGTCGCTGACGTGCTCCGCCTCGTCAATCCAGGCACGGAGGATGCGGGCCTTGGACTTAAGGCCCTGAATGTTGTGGCGCAGGCCGGTGAAGGCGTAGTTGATTCGGCGGTCCTTCGAGCGAATGTATTTTTCGCCTATTTCGTAGTAGGCGTCAAGCCAGGGAACGGAGCGAATTGCCTCCTTAACTTCCTGCATCGAGGACTCTTCGAGGGAGTTAAGGTGTTCGCGGCCGCAAAGCATAATGCCGCCGATTCCGCTGCGGCCAAAGCGGTAGCCGTCAACGGCGGTCATCAGCGCGGCAGCGCGGGTTTTGGAACTGCCCCGCCCGCCATGCAGCACGCGGTTCCGGGCCTCGCCGCTGAAGACAGGCACGACTTTGGGGGCGAGCGGAAGCTGCGCGGCGGTCACGGAATGGTCTCCAGGAAGTAATCGAAGGCCGCGGAAACGTCAGCAGTGCTGGCGGAGATTGCGGCCATAAAGCCTATGTCGGTGAGCGGCGGAAAGGGGCCAAGAGGCGCCGCGTAGTGCAACTCAAACAGGCCGCCGATTGAAGCGTATTCTTCAACGACGCGCAGAGCGCTGTAGGGCGCCGCGGCCTGCAAGATGTTGCGGCGCTGGTAAAGCTTGATGCTTATCTTCTTTTCCGCATCGGCGGCGATGGTCAGGTCAGTGATGTAGAGCTGGCGCCGGGCCGGAACCGAGATCACGCCGATTTGGGCTTCGCCGCGGGGCTGCGCGCCGTCGGTGATGGTAGCCCAGGTTTCGGTCCCTGCTTCGTTCTGAATAGTAATTGTGCCTACGTGGGAACCGGCGGTCTGCGTTGCGTAGGTGCCGCTGGTCTCGACGTAGGCCGCGTAAAGCCGCAGATAGCTGTGCGTGCTGGCCGGCCCGGCGCTGGCCCCGTTTGTGCTCAGTGTTTCCTCGACAGCTTCGCCGCTGGCGTTCAGTCCGCGGATGCGGATGCTGCGTGCACCGGCGCCTGCGGGGCTGTCAGCGGCATTACCCGCAGCGATGCGCAGGCGAGTTGCCCCGGCGGGCTGCGGCGTCCGGTAAATGCCGCCGTTGGCTATAGGCACAAATGTCGCGCCGACCGCGGAGTTGCGGCCGAACTGGCGCCCGGCAGTTAAGCCGCGGGCCAGCCCTCTCGCAATGTCAAGCTGGGTGGGGTAGGACAAAGATCAGCCGTTCCCGCTGAACGGCACCAGCTCGATCCGCGTCGGCAGCTTGGCGTCAGTGCCGTCTACGTCTGCGCGGTCTACCATGTCGGTGACGATGGAAAGCAGTTCGCGGTGCGAGAATTTGTCCGGTTCCTCTTCGAGCCGCTGGCGAAGTTCCAGCAGCGCATCGCGGCTCAGCCCTGCCATGTGGTCGAGGGTCGTGGCGAACTCACGGTCAACTTCGCTGCGGTAAAGGGCCAGGAGTTCCTGAAAGGCGGGGCTCTGTTTGAGGATCGACACGCGGCTGTTGTCGTAGCCTAGGATAAGCGCGGCCTCGCCCTCGGGCGTTCCGGCGGCCAGGAGCCGCGCCAGCGCGTGATGCCGGTCAGTGATGCGTTTAAGCGGCGGGGGAGCACTGGCCCGCTCGGTGGTCAGCGCCAGCTCAAGGTCCGCCTCGGTCATCGGGCGCAGCACTTCGGCCGTCAGCGGCTTCGCGGGCCGCCCGCTGCGCTTCAGGTCAACAATGTTCAGTCCCAAATCCATTTTCGTGGCCTCCAGCCGGTATGGTTCCGGGGGCGGCGCGGCCCCATACCAGCACCATACCACATCTGGCGGCGCGGCGCAAGCCCCCGGCTTCGCGCCCGTGTATGGCTAAAGTATGGCTCGCAGTTTCACTTTACGCAAAAAAGTGACTGAGCGACCCCCAGGGTCAAGCAGAATTTTTGTGAAATATTTTTTGTGTAGGGGGTGTGGCCCGAAGGCCACACCTGGGGGCTGGATTACATCCCGATGTCAAGACCAGTCGCGGCGGCTTTGGCGGCCTGGTCCGCTTCCATGCGGGCTTTGGCGACGCGGTCAACGGCCTTTGCGTTGCGCGCGGCGAGATCAAGGAGGAAGGTGTCGCGGGCCTTACGGTCGTCGGACGGGATGGCTGCGTAGGCGCGCCACGCGTCGCTCTCCTTGTCCTTGGAGATCGCCTCACGCACCACGGCGCGGCGGTAAGGATCAAGCGGGTTCGTGTCAACGGACGAGCCACGCGTCTGCCATTCGCCCGCGAGGAGGGCGTCAAGTCGCTTGCGCATGTTACCCTCGGCGGCGTCCGCCACGGCATCGGGGTTCTCGGTTCCCCATGCCTTGCGCGCGGCCTTGAGGGCGTCGCCTTCGAGGCCATGCTCGGGGTTGGCCGACTCGTAGGCGTCCGCGAGGGCGGATGCGGCGGCGTCCGCGATGGACTGGGTAAGGCCGTGGATCACGGCCTGAGCAATGATCTCCGGGGAGAGGGACGCGGTTTCGACCGCGACATTGCGCTTGCGCGAGGCGACAGTGAAGGTGTCGGGGAGGGTGATGGTAAAGTTGGTCATGGGTTCGATTCCTTTGGTGGTGCGGGGCGGGACCATCCCGCCTTCCGATGATTTGAATATAAGCGTCCCGGCGCCGGGTTCAAGCGGAAAATGTCAGTTGGGTGAAATTTTTTCGCGCCGCGCGGCAATGCCTGGTCGCAAGGTGGTATGGCGCGGGACCGTATCGGCACGCCCCCGGAGAGCCTCTGTAAGGGCCCGTGGGCGGTCGTGTCGTGCGGCGGGGGCGACGGCCTCGAGCAAGAGCCCTCGAGGGCCCCAAGAGGCGCGACAGCGGCCGCGTCGAGGCGGGCCCGTCCGGCCCAAAACGCAACATTATTGCTGGGCCGGGATGCCACCGGCGGGCAGCCCACAAGATATGGTGGCGAACGCTCCGCCTGGCCACAAGATCTGGTGCCCGACCGGGCCGAAATCAACATCTTGTGCCGCAGGCCCCTCGGACACAATATCTTGTGCCAGTGGGGGTTCAGCGGACATTTTGCGCCAGTCGGGGGTATAGCGGACATTTTGCCGGGGATGGTTTAAGGGGTAGCAAGGTATGGTGCTGGGGTATTCTTGGGTTCTAAAGAAACGCGTTTCCGACATTGCCCCGGCGGGTGCCCGCC
>RFUP01000314.1 GCA_009922885.1 Paracoccaceae bacterium | reverse complement strand
GCGCTGGATAAAATAGAGCACCGGATCATTGCGCTGCAACGCGAAGGGCCGCTCGCCCACACGGTGGAATTCTTCCTTGCCATGGTCGCGGTCCACCCCTTTGGCCACACCCACCATCGCCACGTCTTCCACACCCATCTCGGCCATGATCTCGGCCACCGCAGAAACCTGCCCCGCGCCACCGTCGATCAAAAGAAGATCCGGCCAATGCCCGTGCTCCCGATCCGGATCTTCCTTCATCAACCGCGCGAACCTACGCGAAAGCACCTCTTTCATCATGCCGAAGTCATCTCCCGGCGTCAGATCCGTGCCCTTGATGTTGAACTTGCGGTATTGCGATTTGAGGAACCCCTCCGGCCCCGCCACAATCATCGCGCCCACGGCATCGGTGCCCTGAATATGCGAGTTGTCGTAAACCTCGATGCGGCGCGGCGCGCTCTCCAGCCCGAAAGCTTCCGCGACCCCGTCCAAGAGCTTCGCCTGCGTCGCGCTCTCGCTCATGCGCCGCGCCAAAGCCTCGCGCGCATTCCGAGCAGCCCCCTCAATCAGCTCGGCCTTTTCGCCCCGCTGCGGCACTGCCAGTTCAACCCTGCGCCCCGCCCGCTCGGAAAGCGCATCTGCCACCCATTCCTCGTTCTCCAAGCCGTGCGACAGGAGGATCAACCGTGGCGGTTCGCGCCCCTCGTCGTAGAACTGGCCAAGGAAGGCTTCCAGCACCTCGGGCGCATCGATGTCCGCGCCGACCCGGGGATAATAGTCCTTATTGCCCCAGTTCTGGCCCGCACGGATGAAGAACACCTGCACGCAGGCCTGCCCCCCCTCCATATGCAGCGCCACAACATCCGCTTCCGTCACCGTGCGCGGATTGATGCCCTGCACCGTCTGCACCGCCGTCAACGCACGGATGCGATCCCGCAATGCGGCCGCCTTCTCGAATTCCATCGCATCCGAGGCCGCCTGCATCTCGGTCTTCAGGCTTTCCTGCAAGGCGGTAGATTTCCCCGAAAGAAACCTCTCCGCATCCGCCACGCTCGCCGCGTAATCCGCTGCCGAAATCAGCCCCACGCAGGGCCCCGAACAGCGCTTGATCTGATAGAGCAGGCAGGCCCGCGTGCGGCTTTCGAACTGGCTGTCCGTGCAATTGCGCAAGAGGAAGACACGCTGCAACTGGTTCAAAGTCCGGTTCACGGCCCCCGCGCTCGCAAAGGGGCCATAATAGCTCCCCTTCTCGGTTTTCGCCCCACGATGCTTCTTGATCTGGGGAAACCCGTGCGTGCGGCTCACAAGGATGTTCGGGAAGGATTTGTCATCCCGTAACAACACGTTGTAACGCGGTTTCAATTGCTTGATCAGGTTCTGCTCCAAGAGCAGCGCCTCGGTTTCCGTCCGCGTCGTCAGGAACATCATCGACGCGGTTTCCGAGATCATCCGCGCAATCCGCCCCGAATGCCCCGAGGGCCGCGCGTAATTCGACACCCGCGCTTTCAGATTGCGCGCCTTGCCCACGTAAAGCACGCGGCTCTGGGCATCGAGCATACGGTAAACACCCGGACTTCCATCCAGCCGCTTCACGTAATCCGCAATCAGGTCATGGCCCGTCAGGGCGGGTATTTCAGTCATGCTATGCAGCTATCCGATTCTGGCGAGGCGCTGCAACGCGCTGGTGGCGATGGCAACCCCAAAGGCATCCCCGTTTCCTGTGGATAAGTCTGTAGGCAAAATCTGGGAAGGTTGAATTTTTCCCGAGATTCAGGGGGGTTCCAGTATTTGCCTAAAAATTAGGCACTTTTATAACCAATTGAATCTAAAAGAAAGAATTTTATGACATTAACAACTGACTGATATCATTAAAGATTTCGTAACGCTTTCGTGACACTCGCCGGCACAGTGCACAACTTGCCGCCGAAGTGCATCTTTAAGCTTCACTCAACCCCCAAAACATCGGGCGTTTGCCAGCCCAAATGCTGCCCGCCATCCACGCAGATCAACTGCCCTGTCACGCCCGGTGCGTCGAGGAAATAGCCAAGCGCGGCCGTAATATCCCGCGCATTTGCCCCTCGTTTCAAAACGGTCGCAGCCCGCTGTCCTGCAAAATGGCTCTCGCTTTGCCGCCCCCCGCGCAAGGTTGGCCCCGGCCCGATCGCATTCACGCGCACAGCGGGCGCCAAGGCCTGCGCCGAGGTTTGCGTGAGCGCCCACAGCCCCATTTTGGCAATGGTGTAAGTCATGAATTCCGGCGTCAGCTTCCGCACCCGCTGGTCGATCATGTTGATCACCAAACCCCGCGCCACAGGCTCGCCCATCTCGTCTACCAAAGGCTCTGGCACTTGCGCCGCGAAATGCTGCGTCAACACGAAAGGCGCGCGCAGGTTCGACTCGAGATGCCTGTCCCAGCTTTCGCGGGTAGCGGTCTTGATGTTGTCATACTCGAAGACCGAGGCGTTATTCACCAGCACACCAAGCGGCTGGCCTAACCCCTCCACGGCCTGCGCTACCAAGCCCTGCACTTCCGCCTCAACCAAGAGATCAGCCTTCAGTGTAATGGCCTTGCGCCCCATGCCACGGATATCTTCGGCCACGGCTTCGGCCTCCTCGGCCGAGGTGGCGTAATGCAACGCCACATCATGCCCGCGTTCGGCCAGATAAAGCGCCATCGCCCGCCCGAGCCGCTTCCCCGCCCCTGTGACCAATGCCGCCATTTCCGCCTCCGCTTTCTGTCAGATCAGTGCAACCACCGCGTAGAGCACATAGAGCCCCAGAAGCAGAAGTCCCCAGAGTTTCGTGATATTTTTCCCGAGGAAAACGAAGGGGATCAGCATCAGCGACGCCCCCAGCATCACCCAGAGATCGCGGCTCAGGAACGTCGCTTCCACAGGCACCGGTGCTACCAGCGCCGTTACCCCGATAATGCCGCAAAGGTTGAAGTAATTCGAGCCGATCACATTGCCCAAAGCCACGTCCGATTGCTTGCGGAGCGTCGACATCACCGTCGTCGCAAGCTCCGGCAACGAGGTGCCGATTGCCACCAGCGTCAGCCCGATCACGGTCTCCGAAACGCCGAAGTAGCGCGCGATGATCACCGCGTTATCCACTAAGAGGTCCGCGCCCAGCGGCAAGCCGACGAGGCCGAGCGCCAGAAACATCCCGATCTTCCACCACGGCATATCAGGGTCCGCGCCCTCAACCTCTT
>RFUP01000313.1 GCA_009922885.1 Paracoccaceae bacterium | reverse complement strand
GGCGGAAGCGCCGGGGGCCGGAAGGATCGCGGCCTCATTGGGCACGTTCCAGAAGCGGCGGGCGGCGGTGAGCAGGCGATCTTGCGCGCCTTTGTCGGGCAGCGCATTCCAAGCGTCTGCGGAAAGGGAAGGGACCGGATAGGGGACGGGATTGATGCCTGTGGAGAGGTCAAGCCAGTCGGCGCGGGTTCCGCCCCATTGGGCTGCTGCCGCGTCCAGTCCGCCGCCGTGATCTCTGCCGTTCATCTGCCGCCCCCGTGGGTTATGGGGCTGATGTGCCGCGAAACCGCGCGGGGAGCAAGCAGGAGAGCGACGCTTGACGGCGGCTAGGCGAACGGGGATCAGGCGCGCCCGTGGGGGGCGGAGAAGTCTAGCTTCGGGCCGATGGGGATGATCCGGTGCGGATTGATTGTGGTGTGGGACCAGTAATAGTGCCGCGTGATGTGGTCCATATGCACGGTTTCGGCGATGCCCGGCCATTGGTAGAGGTCGCGGGTGTAGGCCCAGAGGTTGGGGTAATCGACAATCCGCGCGCGGTTGCATTTGAAATGGCCGTGATAGACTGCGTCAAAACGGACGAGTGTTGTGAAGAGCCGCCAGTCGGAGAGGGTTGGCGCATCTCCCATCAGGAAGCGCTGATCCGCGAGACGGGTTTCCAACCAGTCGAGGGTTTCGAAGAGCGGCGTGATGGCGGCGTCATAGGCGCGCTGGGTGGTCGCGAAGCCGCATTTGTAGACGCCGTTATTCACGGTGTCGTAGATGCGTTGATCTACCTCAGCCATCTCGGCGCGCAGGGGTTCGGGATTAAAATCGGCGGTATTGCCCGTGAGGTGATCGAAGGCAGAGTTGAGCATCTGGATGATCTCGGCGCTTTCGTTCGAGACGATGGAGCCTGTGGCTTTGTCCCAGAGCACGGGCACCGTGACGCGGCCGGAGATGTTCGGATCGGCTTTGGTATAGAGGTCGCGCAGGAATTCGAGGCCGAAGTGGCGGTCTCCGGTTGAGCCGGGGAAATCGGTGCCGAAGGTCCAGCCATCGCTGCTCATGTCTGGATGGACTGCGGAGACCGGGATCAGCTTTTCCAACCCTTTCAAGGCGCGGAGGATCAGGGTGCGATGCGCCCAAGGGCAGGCATAGGACACATAGAGATGGTAGCGATCCGCTTCGGCTTTGAAACCGCCTGTGCCCGTTTGGCCGGGCGCGCCATCGGGGGTGATCCAGTTCCGGAACGTGGTTGTGCTGCGCTCGAAAGCACCTCCGGTTTTGGAGGTGTCATACCATTTGTCGTGCCAGACGCCGTCGATCAGTAAGCCCATAGGATGCTCCTTTCATGAAAGAAATTAGAGCCAAACGACGCTCTGGGCACCCCTTTGCGGAGCGCAGAAGCCCTGCGTTCCTGCACAATTCGGGATTGGCGTGATGTTTGCTTCCGTTGCCGTGGGGCAACGCACGAAAAGGATGCAGGAATTATCCCTTTGTTTTCTTGATTTTAATTTTTGCCGCGCAACATTGTTGCGTGAGGGATGGAGGAATCGATGACAACTTTTCTGACGCGCGAATTGCGGGAAGGCCTGGATGCGGCGCGTAAACTGGCGGCGAAGAAGAAGTCGCGGCTGAAGGTCGAGGTTGGTCAGGAAAGCTGGCCTGTGCTGCGGATGTGGCAGGGTGGCTTTGCACTGGATGCCGATGTGGCGCCGCATTTGCGGGGGTTGGTCGATCTTTATGACGGGTCGCGGCACCTGATGCAGGCGCTTGTTGTGGCGTCAGAAGAAGAAGGCGGAGAGCTGCGTTTCGAATTCAAACGCGCGACCCGTGCCGAGGAGCGCCCCGCGATTGACTACGAGCGTGACGAGAACGCGCCTGTGGGGTTGATCGGATATCTTTGAGCCTGTTGTTGGGGGGCGTTCCCTTGCTCTCTTGGCAGGTCTAAGCTCCCTGTGCCGCAGTGATAAAATTGCGGCTCGGGGCGACGGAAAAGACGTTGAGTGCCGTATCACCCCTGATGGTTCTTTTTTGGGGGTTTCCAATGACCAAGTATTCTCGCGTTCAGATCATACTTCACTGGCTGGCATTCCTGCTGATCGTTCAGCAATTCATTTTCCATGATGCTATTTCGGAGGCATTCCGTGCTGTGATGAAAGGGCAGGAATTTGCATTCTCGCCTCTCGTTGCTGCGCATGTTTTCGGTGGCATCCTTGTCGGGCTATTCGCGATTTGGCGGTTGACGCTGCGCAAGAGCGTCGGGGTGCCGGAGGAGTTGCCTGCGCCCCCGATGCAGCAGCTTGTGGCGAAGGTTGTGCATATCGGACTTTATGCGCTGATGTTTGCGCTGCCGATTTCCGGTGCGGTGGCCTGGTTTGGATCAGTGGGAGCGGCAGGTGAAGCGCATGAGGTGATGAAGGCGCTCCTGCTGGCCTTCGTCGGGCTTCATATTGTGGGGGCGGTTTACCATCAGGTTGTCATGAAAGATGGCATCATGAAGCGGATGTCGCTTCGCGGTTGATCAGGATCAAGGCGCATTAATTCGATATGTTGAATGTTTCTTTCCGGGAACGCGCCCGAAAAGGAAACATTGCCATGATGCGCCTTGCCTCCATTCTTTATTCGCTGATTTCCACGCTTTGATGCGTGCCCGGTGCTCGGGCAGCACATAGGTGGAGTTCGCGCCGGTGAGGAAGAGTGCGGGGCCTTCAAATTGGCCCGAAACCTCTGGGAAAGACAGGAGGTTCGGCATTTCGCGGGCCAGGGTGTCGAGGTTCAGCTTCCAGCGACCTGCTTTCAGATCCAGCGATTGTGTGAAGAACGAGGGCAGGACCGGATCGTCGATAACGGCGCGCAGGGCAGCTTCGGCTTGCGAGCGGCGATCAATCCCGGTGAGGTCGATCGAACACATGGCGTCGATATACATCATCTGTGTGTGGGTGTAATTCACGGGCGCGATGTCGGCCACGATGAGCTTGCGGATGAGGCTGGGGCGGGTCAGTGCGGCAATCATCGAAGACTTGCCACCCATGGAATGGCCCAAGAGATCAACGGGGCCGCCGAGTTGCTCCGCGACGTCCACCAAATCGGCGCCGAGATCGGTGTAATGGTGGGTCTCTGTCCAGGTGCTATCGCCGTGATTGCGCATATCTACGGCAACGACGCGGCGCGATTCTGAAAGCTTCCGCGCAATAGCCCCCCAATTCTTGCCGGAACCGTAAAGGCCA
>RFUP01000312.1 GCA_009922885.1 Paracoccaceae bacterium | reverse complement strand
GCGGACCCGCCTGCCCGCTTATGCCAGCACCCATCCGGGGCAAATGACACCCGGCGGATTGGATAGCCTGGAGGCCTTCGCGGAGTTTGCGACCTATTGCGCGGAGCTTGGCTATCCCGCGTTCAAGATCCACGCCTTCTGGGATGGGACCGCCAAGCGTGAGATCGAGGTGATGGCGGCGGTGAAAGACCGCGTGGGCGAGCGGATGAAGCTGATGACTGATCCGGCTTCCTCGCTCGCGACTTTCGTGGATGCCGTGGAAGTCGGGCGTGCCTGCGATGATCTGGGTTTCTACTGGTATGAAGACCCGTTCCGCGACAACTCGGCTTCGGCCTTCGCACAGAAGCGCTTGCGCGAGATGATCAAGACGCCTTTGATCGTGTCCGAGCATGTGCGCGGGCTGGAGCAGAAGGCGAATTTCCTGTTGGCGGGGGGCACCGATATTCTGCACATCGATCCCGAATTGGATGGCGGCATCACGGGCACGATGAAACTGGCGGCCTTCGCGGAATGCCTCGGCATGGATGTGCAGTTGCACACGGCGGGGCCGCTGCATCGGCATTGCATGGCCGCGATCCGCAACACGCATTTCTACGAGATGGGGCTTGTCGGGCCGGGGATGGTGAACACGCTCGCCCCTCCGGTTTACACCTGCGGTTATGGTGACCAGTTGGAGGATATCGCAGCGAATGGCACCGTGGCTGTGCCGGATGGGCCGGGCATGGGGGTGGCCTATGATTGGGACTGGATCCGCTCGCGGGAAACAGTGCGGCAAGAGATCCGCTGACGCAGCCTGAACGCGTATTTTTCTCGTTTTGCGCGAGTTTTCTCTTGGAGGCTGTGCGAGCGCCCGTTTAAGCTGAAATCCTCTGATTGTTGGGGGTTTCAGATGTCTCAGATTTTGAATTTCGATTGCGTGATTGTTGGCGCCGGGCCTGCGGGGCTTCAAGCGGCGTATGATTTGAAGAAAAAAGGGCTTTCGGTGGTGGTGCTGGAGCGCGGCCGCGTGGGCCAGTTCTTCCGCCAATTCCCGCGCCACCGGATGCTGATTTCCATCAACAAGGTGCATACGGGGCTGAAGAACCCGGAAACCAAACTGCGCTACGACTGGAACAGCCTTCTGAATGACGAAGGTCTTTTGTTTACGGATGTAAGCCGCCGCTATTTTCCGAATGCGGATGATTACGTGGGTTATCTTTCGACATTTGCCGAACTGCTGAAAGGCGATATCCGCGAAAGAACCGCTGTGCAGGACGTAGCGCGGGATGGTGCGGGCTACCGTGTGAGCACGGCCGATGGCACAGTCTACAAGGCGCAGGCGGTGATTGTGGCGACGGGGGTTTCCTTGCCGTTCGACGCGGGTATCGACGGGCAGGAGTTGATCGAGAATTACGTCGATTTCGACCCCATGCCCGCGCGCTTCCGCGACAAGCGGGTGGCGATCCTTGGTAAGGGCAATTCGGCGTTCGAAACGGCGGAATCGCTTATCGAAGAGGCACAGGCGATCCATGTGATCTCGCCCAACAAGATCAAGTTCGCGTGGAACACCCATTTCGTGGGTAACCTAAGGGCTGTGAACAATAATTTCCTCGATACCTATCAGTTGAAATCGCAAAATGCGGTGATCGACGGGCAAGTGACAAAGATCGAGACGCATGGCACGGGATTCCGCGTGCATGTGGCGATGGCGGCGGCGGAAGGCCATACCATGCTGCTCGACTATGACCATGTGATCGCCTGCACAGGCTTCCGCTTTGATGCGTCGATCTTGGCCCCGGACCTGCGCCCCGAGATGCGACATATGGGCAAATTCCCGGCGATGAGTGCCACATGGGAGCACGAAAGCGCGCCGGGGCTCTTCTTTGCGGGCACGATCATGCAGTGCCGCGATTTCAAGAAGACGATGTCCGGCTTTGTGCACGGGTTCCGCCATAACGTGGCTTGCCTCACGGAATTTGTGGCGCGCCATATTACGGGGGATGCCTATCCGCATGGCATGACCGCGCTGGAGCCGGACGCGCTGGCCGAAACGCTGATTTCGCGGGTGAGCACGGGATCGGGGATTTTCCTCCAGCCTTCGTTCTTGGGCGATGTGGTGGTGCTGGATGGGCCGAAAGCAGGCGCGCATTACCGTGATGTGCCAATGGCTTGGGCAGCGGACGCGGCGGAGTTCCAAGGCTGCACCGTGTTGCGGGCGACGATGGAGTTCGGCGATTTCGGTGCCGATCCGATGCATGTGAAGCGGGCGCATCTGGTGGATGGCGACGCAGCGGACCCGTTTATCCATCCGGTGCTGCGGCTCGTGCGGAACGGCAAGGTGGTGGCGCAGACGCATCTTTCGGACAACCTCGACAGCGATTGGCGCGCGCCGGAGCAAAAGCCGGAAGGGTTGGGCACGGTGCAGCGCATGACCTACAAGGACGCGGGCGCGATGCTCTCGGGCCATGAGGTGGCGCATCGCCAGATTGCAGAGTTCTTCGCGCGAACAGGGCTTTTCGCGGATGAAAACCTCGCCATTCCAGCGCAGTAAATAGCACTCTTAATGCAAAAGGCCCGGGATTTCCTCGGGCCTTTTTTATTCTCGCAACCGCTATCAGCGGGATTTGAAGAGCGATCCCAGAATACCACGGACGATTTTCTTGCCCGTGGTGCCGCCCAATTCCTTCAGCACGGCCTGCCCCAAGGCTTCGCCCAAGCTGTCGGGTTGGCGTGTGGAGGTGCGGCGGGTGGTGGTTGTGCGGCGCGGCGTGGGATCGTAACGGCGGGCGCGGGCATATTCGCGCTCCATCTCGCGGCGTTCCTTGTCCATCCGCTTTTCTTCTTCCTTGCGCCATTTTTCCTCTTCGGCGCGGCGCTCTTCTTCTTCCTGACGGCGGAGTTCTTCCGCTTCGGCGCGGGCGGCTTCTTCGGCGGCGCGGTCGGCGCGCTCTTTCAGCATCTCGAAGGCGGAATGGCGATCGAAGGTGCGGTCGTATTTGCCGGCCACAGGGGAGCGCGCCATCACGTCTTGGCGTTCCTGCGCGGTGATCGGCCCCAGCCATGACGACGGCGGGCGGATCAGCGTGCGCTCGACTACACCGGGTGCGCCCTTCTTTTCGAGCACGGAGGTGACAGCCTCCCCAACGCCTACTTCGCGGATCGCGGCTTCGGTTTCGAAACGCGGGTTCGGGCGGTAGGTTTCGGCGGCTTGGCGGAGCGCCTTCTGGTCTT
>RFUP01000311.1 GCA_009922885.1 Paracoccaceae bacterium | reverse complement strand
ATCACCCCGTGCTGCATCCAGTACGTCGGCTTCCCCAAATCGATCATCGCCGCACTGCGCTTGCCGAAAATCGACGTGTCGATCTTGGGATCGCCGATCACCAGCATCGCATCAACCTGTTTCAAGAGGCGCTTGTAATACCACGGCATTTTCATCAGGCGGTTATGGCGCAAGAGCATCTTCACACCGCTCGCCTTCAGCACCTCCCGCACACGCGGCTCGCGCCACCAGAGGCCCGATGTCACGAAAACCCGCACTTCCACATCGCCACGAGCGTGCAAATTTCTCAGGATAGGGAATAGGTTCTCCACATCGGGAACCCCGTTAAGAAAGGCCCCCAGAACTGGCTTCTTCATGGGTTCCCCCTCGTTTCCGGTGCGGTAAAGGTGGGCGGGATCTCCCCCTTCAACAATCCGACCAACGTCTCCGCGATGCGCTGGGTGTTCTCCACCTCGTTTACATCCCCAAGGTGCCGTATGGCCCAGCGGGTCACAACGCCCTCATGGCTTGCCGCCACCAGATTGCCATAGGCCGCCTCTACATCTTCATGGGTGAAGCGCGTTGAAAGCAGGCCATCATACGTCAGCCCTTCGCGGAACCGCACAACGCCCGGCATATCGCCCATCCAGCTTACCCCGAAGAGAAGCGCAGGCTTACCCAAAGTCACGGCTTCCCACGCCGCCGTGCTCGAAATCGTCGCCACGCATTCGGCTTGAGCGGCCAAGCGGTGTGTATTGGCATGCGACGGCAGGATCTCCACCGCCTTGATCCGGTTCAAACGATGGAAAAACATCGGGCTCCGGTATTGGCCCGTCTGCTTCGGGTTCTCCTTCACGAGGATTTTCACATCCGGAGGCAAAATCGTCGCCAATTGCTCCAAGGCCATCAACTGGTTGCGATAGACCCCGCCCAGAATGGTCGTCGTCATCTCCGGCTGGAACTGGAGCGGGAAGTAGACATACCGCTGCTCCATATTCACCGGCTGGTTTTCCAGCGCACCGATCTTTTCCACGTAATCGAGATGCCCGGAGTGGAAGAACTTCCAATATGGGTCACGCCAATCCGGCAAAGCCCGCGCTGCACGTGCCATACGACGAATAACCCGCGTCAAGGCCAAAGGGCGCACTATAAGCGACGGCTCCTGCGTCGCGACATAGGCTGCAAAAAGCCCGAGCGACCGCCACGTCAATCTCCCACGCGGCCCCTGCTCCTGCCCGATGCCCTTCATGTAATAGACTTCCTGCGTGCCTGCCTTTTCCACTGTCACGGAAGGGGCAGGGGGGCTTACACGGCGCATATGCCCGTAATGCGCAATCTCTTCCATCGAGTAGAAGCTTGCAGGGTCGAACCCCACCCGAAGGATCATCGTCTTGATCCCGAGATGCAGCGCCAGCCGATACAGCAGGCTGTCATAGAAAAGATGCGGGATATCGAAGAAGACCACATGCGTAATCTCCTCCTCGGTCAGCAACCGCGCCAAACGATCCGCCACGATCCCGATATAATCCGCGTAATCCGTCGGATGCGTCAGCCCATGCGGGCGGTAGGCATGCTCGTCAGCCCCACGCTGGAGCGTATCCATCGCCTCCATGAGGATCTCGGGATAGTCGGCACTCCGGAAAAAGCTGGCCGCCGCGCCGGAATAGGCGTCATCCGCCATGATATGCCCGCGCGTGCCCTCCGCCATCGTCTGCCGCAAGAGGCTCGACCCTTTGTAATCGGCCTTCTCCCCACCGATCACCACGATATGCGCAACCTCGGGGCTCACCTTCAGAGCCTCCACAATCCCCACACCCGGTTCGGATGTCGCGACGGCGCACAGTCGGAAATTCGCCATGGTACTCAATTCCTAGTTTCGTAAGCCTCTGCACCTCACGCGTTCCGATAGGGATCGCTGAAAAAGTAAGTGCTATTATACCATTGATAGAACTCGGCAAAAGCCGCGCTTTTCTCGGCGTCGCCAAAAACGCTCTCGTAGCCGAATGCTGCCATCACATCCTTGAGCCAAAACTCGATGATCATGGCCTCCTGGTCGGAAATCCGGTCCCGCCAGCGCCCGACGTTGTCGGCAGACAGTCCTCGAAAAACCTGACCCTCATGGCTGTTGCCGCCATAGGCCTCCCCCATTTGGGTTGGTGTCAACAAACACTCGTGGAAGCCAATGCCAACAAATGCGCAAATGCGCTCCATTTCCTTGCGCGTGTCTACGCAGAGATCTTCGAACCGCACCGTCAGCAGGTCGGGACTTGTCATAGACGCCAGAAAATCCATCCGTGCACGGTTGATCAGGCTCGCCAGCGTCTTCAACTCGTTTTCCCCGAGCTTGGCGTAATACCCTTTCACACCCGCTTTCAGCGCCCCATAATTGTCACGCGGGTCGCGCAGGAGGTTGATGAACCAAAACCGCATTCCCGGTGCCGCAAATTTATGCGCGAACATGGCCTGCGTGGTTTCCTTCACCACCCATGTCTTGCGAGGATCCATTCCGCATACCGCCGCATAGGCCTCCAGAACCTTACGAAGGAGGGCAGGCCTGTCTTCCAATTCGTCCGCAACAAGGCTCTGGCTCAAACCCGCCCAGAACGCATCGAAGTGAAACGGTTTGGTGCCTTCGGGCGGCTGCAGCGCTTCGATGTCTGCCATGATACGGGCATAGATCTTGCGGATTCGTTCGCGGCGCTGGGCTTCGTCGGTCGTCTCGGCCACGAATTGCGGGAAATAGGCGTAGAAAATTGTCGGATCAACAGGGAAGGAGTTCAGCTCCGGATGCCCTTCGAACAGCTTGTGAAAAACCGAAGTACCGGCCTTCCGATGCCCGGTAAGGAAAATGATGTCCATCGTGCAACTGCCTGCAATTGGGGTCGAGCCCTTCTAGGCTAGCAACCGCAGCGATGAAAGCTCAATCCATCCTCAGCGCATCGTTGCAGATCGTTTGGCAGAATTCAGGCACGCCAACACGCCCGCACGATTGAAGGGCTTTAGCATGATCCCATCCCCACTTGCGGCCGGAAATCTTGCCTCGAAATCCTCGCCGATGCTTCCGGTCAGCGCAAAGACCGTGCTTTCTAAGCCGTCTTCACGAAGCGTCTTCAGCAGTTCGCTCCCCGATCGCCCCGGAAGATGTTCATCCGTGATATCAATCTCTGGCGGGTGGCTCGCAGAGTTTCGTTTCTGGCAATTGCGGCTGGGCAGTCTTCCTTCCACGATCGACCATTCTTGCGGA
>RFUP01000032.1 GCA_009922885.1 Paracoccaceae bacterium | reverse complement strand
TGTCGACGATCTCATCGGCTAAACCCATTAGGGGCGCCAGTTCCATAGAGCCATAAAGCTTGATGAGATCCGCATGCATGCCCTTCCGCGCATAATGGGCTCTGGCGACGTTCATGAATTTGGTCGCCACCCTCACACGGCGGCGTCCTCCGTCGTTCTGCGAGTCAGAAGCAGGCCCGGCTGTCATAAGACGGCATCGCGCGATGCCTAAATCCAGCGGCTCATAGATGCCCTCGCCCCCAAACTCCAGCAACATGTCTTTCCCCGCGATCCCGAGGTCAGCAGCACCGTGTCGGACATAGGTCGGCACGTCCGATCCACGCAGGATCACCAGACTGACGTTGGGCACAGTTGTCGCGACGATCAGTTTGCGACTGCTATCGAGATCTTCTTGCGGCGTAATGCCGACCTCTGCCAGCAATGGCAGGGTCTCCTTCAATATCCGGCCCTTGGTCAGCGCAATCGTTAATGTGTGTTCGAGTTTCATCACAGTGTTATTTATAGCCTCAAGTGGATATACGACGAATATCGGCACCCAGACATTGCAATTTACCTTCGATATTTTCGTAACCCCGGTCGATATGGTAAATGCGATCAATCCGGGTCTCACCCGAGGCCACCAAGCCTGCAATCACCAGACTGGCTGAAGCGCGCAAATCTGACGCCATCACGGGTGCACCCTGCAAGCTGGGCCGCCCGGTAATACAGGCACTGTCTCCCTCAATCACGATATCAGCGCCCATACGCTTCATTTCATGGGCTTGCATCAAGCGGTTTTCAAATACGGTCTCCGTGACACGAGACGTCCCTTGCGCCACCGTATTCAATGCAGTGAATTGGGCCTGCATATCGGTGGGGAAACCTGGAAACGGCTCGGTCACAATATCCACCGCTTTCGGTCTCTCGCCTCGCATATCCAGGCTGATCCAGTCCTCACCCTCATCGAGATCAGCGCCTGTCTGCCCAAGCTTGTCCCTCACCACGCCCAGCACTTCAGGACAGATACCTTCTACCCGCAGGCTGCCGCCAGTTGCCGCCGCCGCCACCAGATAGGTTCCGACTTCAATTCGATCCGGCATGACGTCGTAAGACGCACCGTTCAGTGTTGCCACACCCTGCACCGTCAACGTGTCAGTACCCTCTCCTTCGATGTGGGCACCCATGGCTCTCAGGAATCTCACCAAGTCGACAATTTCGGGCTCCCTCGCCACATTGCGAAGGACACTGGTGCCCGACGCCAATGACGCCGCCATCACGGCGTTTTCAGTGCCCCCTACCGTGACTGTCTCAAATGTGAAGTCAACACCCTTCAATCCCTCTGGCGCGCTGGCAACAATATATCCGCCTTCGATAGTGATGATGGCCCCCATCGCTTCAAGCGCGCAGATATGCAGGTCTACAGGGCGGCTGCCGATCGCACAGCCCCCGGGAAATGAAACGCGCGCTTGCCCGTGCCTCAGGCCCCTGCCACCGCGGGGCTTGAGTTCTTTGCGGTGTTGCGCTCACTCGAAAATGCGCTGGCTTCCGGGCCTCAGACACCAGTTGAGCCAACGGTCAAGACTGAGGATTTGGGCGAAACAGACCCTGATATTGATGTGGATACGCTTGAAACGGTTGCCCCTGAGGCGGCGTTCGAAGCCCCCTCATTGCCGGATAATGAGGCGGATGAGCCGATCCAGATGGAACATGTGGCCGATTTCAAGCCGGAGCGCGCCGCGCCGCCGGATCAAACATTCAAGGTGCTACCGCGGGCCGAGGATGCCCAGCCGCCTCAAAAGCCAGTCGCTGTTTTTGCCCCGAAGATTGAGCCGCTTGCGGCTGTTGGCACAGCTCACAGGCCTGTTCCGGTTGATCCAGCGGCTTGGGATGCCCCGAAAGCGGGGCGGGCTCTTGCGGAGCCCGAACAGAACATGCCGCTGCCAACCACCAAAAGCGCGCCAACGGCCCCGGGTGCGCCAGTTCCGGAAACCGCAAAGACCGCTCCTGAATTTGAGGAGCATATCGCCCGTGACCAAGTCGCGGCACGCCCGCAAATGCCTGAACAGGTCCGGGCGGCCCCTCCGCCACGCGCGTTGCCCCGGCCCTTAGGGGAAGCGCAGGTCAGATTGCCGGAGGCCCCCACGCTTGTACCTGGCAAGGCACCAGCCAAGCCCGCCGGGGCAGAGGAAGCGCCCCGCGAAACAGCAATTCTCGTCGCTGCCGATCCAAAGCCGCAAAGCGCTCCGCTTTTGCAAACGGCACCCCAAATGCCATCGCAAAGGGCTGCACTGCCTGAACCACATGAACATCCCACGCGGATCGAGGCTGGCAAACCGATGAGCGCTGCCGCCGCGCCTGAACCTCCGTTGCCCGCGCGAGGTCTTGTGCCACGAAGCCTTATCCAGCCTGACGCGATGCCGCCCGCAACACCCAGCCCCTCTGTTAAGGCCCCGATCGCCGAAGGGCCCGCCGCGGCTCCTTCGGATCTCCCGGAGGTGAGTATAAGCGCGCATGCCTTGCTGTTTGCCGAAGTGGATGCTCCGGCCAAACCCTCTGCCCATTCCCCGATGCCCGCGATTGACCGCCCTGAAACGCCGCGTGCCATCGCTGTGCAGGTTGCCGAAGCCTTCAAGACTTCGGACGGCGACAGCATCAGCATCCGTCTCGATCCGGAAGAGCTCGGTGCGGTCCGCATGAAGCTCAACCATAATGACACCCAGATAATAGTCTCTATTTCAGCCGAAAGGCCAGAAACGCTTGATCTGATGCGCCGCCATGTCGATCAGTTGGCGCAGGAAATGCGCGGGCTGGGCTACGCCTCGTTGCGCTTCGATTTCCAGCAGCAGAACCAGCGGAACGGCCAGCCGTCGCAGGCCTCCATGGCCCATCAATCCGAACCTGAAGCCCCATCTGTCAGCCCGTTTCGCGGCCCGCGCCAAGGTGCGGCTGCGGGGGGGCTTGATATTCGCCTTTGAGGACAACATGACCACGATCACCGCAACAACGGCCACCGCCACAACCAGCCAGACGCAAACCAAAACCGCGAGCTCCGGCCTCTCGTCGGACTTCGAAACCTTCCTGAAGATGCTGACGACCCAGCTCAAGAATCAGGACCCGATGAATCCTGTGGATTCGGCCGATTACGCCGTTCAACTCGCCACCTTCTCTTCGGTCGAGCAGCAGGTGCTCACCAACGACCTTCTCCGCGATCTGACAACCCAGATGGGCGCCTCCGGTATGGCCCAGCTTGGCGTTTCGACGGGGCGACGCCGATTTCGCTCGACGTGGCTCCCGAACCCACAGCGGATCGCGCCGAACTTGTCGTGCTCGATGGCGCAGGCCGCGAAGTCCAGCGCTATGAAATCGGCGCGGATGCGGCCCAGATCCAATGGTCGGGCCGCGATGCTTATGGCTATCCATCGATGCCCGGCCTCTACAGTTTCAGCGTTGAAAGCTTCCTCGGGGAAACCAGCCTCGCTGAAACGCCCGTTCAATCCTACAGCCTCCTCACCGAAGCGCGTGTTGAAGGCGGCGAAGTGATTCTTGTGACCGATGGTGGTGCCGAAATCGCGGCAAACGCGGTCACAGGTATTCGCAAACCCTCCTAACGGGCGGGTTGCCTCCGTCCGCTGGCTTCACTAGCTTCCGCGCCGTATTCCAATCGGCGGGCGAAGACATGTCAGACCAAAAGCCAACGCCGACGCTCCTGCAAGCGATCTCTTCCGTCGCGCCAGATCGTCACTGGGTGACGCAAATCGGCGGGCAAACCAACCATCTCTGGCGGGATCAGACGGGTCTCGTGTTGAAGCAATATATCACCGAGCCGAAGAACCCGCTTTTCGCCAACGATCCTGCCGCCGAACTGGCCTGCCTCGCCGCACTCGCCCCCTCAGGGCTTGCGCCGCAAAGCGTGGCTTCGGGCACCTGCGAAAGCGGTGCTTGGCTCCTCTATCGCCACATCCCCGGTGCGCCGTGGCAAAGCGGAACCGCGCGCGTGGCTAAAGCGCTCAAAACCCTGCACGCGAAAGAGCCGCCTGAAGGTCTTTCTCCCGCTCTTGCCTCTACCGAAGCGATTAACGAGAAAACAGTTTCTATTCTGGCGGAAATCACGCCGGAAAGCGCTGCCAAGGTGCGGAAACTCGCGCCCTTGGCCACCCGCATCCAAGCACCAATGCCCGCCTTCCTGCACGGCGATCCCGTTCCCGGAAACCTGATCGTCAACGGCGATGCGCTCACGTTTATCGATTGGCAATGCCCTGCCATCGGTGATCCGGTGCACGATCTGGCGCTCTTCCTTTCGCCTGCCATGCAGCACGTCTACCGTGGCGCACCGCTCACGGCCGATGAAGAATCTGAGTTCCTGAAAGCCTACAATTGCGCGGAAACCACGGAGCGCCTGCGCCAGATCCGCCCGCATTACCACTGGCTCATGGCCACCTATTGCCTCTGGAAAGCCGAGCGCGGGGCAGCCGCTTATGCCGCTGCCGCCCATCTCGAAATCGCGCGCCTTAGCTGAAGAAAACCGCCGCCAGCGTGCCCGCCACACCCAGCGCCACGCCCGCCAATCCGGCCACGAAAACCAGCCCGCGCCCGCGCTTCGGCTCCGGTGTTTCCACTGTCGATTGCCGGATCAGCGCGGCCTCCACCATCGCCGGCAAGCGCGGCCCGAAGCGCCCCAACACGCGCAGCGTGCGGCCCAGATCGGTCAACACGGCCTTCGGGCCGATGGAGCGCGTGATGTAATCCTCCACCACAGGCCGCGCCACTTCCCAGATGTTGATCTGCGGATTGAGCGAGCGCGCCACGCCCTCGACCACCACCATTGTCCGTTGCAACAAGATCAGCTCGGTGCGGGTTTCCATGCCGAAACGCTCGGTCACTTCGAAGAGGTAGCTCAGAAGCCTGCCCATCGAGATATGCGTCGCGTCCATCCCGAAAATCGGCTCGCCCACCGCCCGAAGCGCGCGGGCGAACTCGTCCACATCGCGGTCAGCAGGCACATAGCCCGCCTCGAAATGCACTTCCGCCACGCGCTTGTAATCGCGCTTGATGAAGCCAAAGAGGATCTCCGCATAAACGCGGCGGGTATACTCGTCGATATGGCCCATGATGCCAAAATCATAGGCGATGATATCGCCATTCGGGGCCACCTTCAGGTTGCCCTGATGCATATCGGCGTGGAAATAGCCGTCGCGCAGCGCATGCATGAGGAAGAGCCTCAGCACCCGTTCGCCCAGCGCGCGGCGGTCATGGCCTGCCGCATCAATCGCCGCATTGTCGCCCATCGGCGCGCCATCAGCCCAGCCCAGCGTCATCACGCGGCGGCTGGAAAGCGCCCATTTGATCGCGGGCAGGGTAAAGCCCTCGTCCTTCGCCGTATTGGCCGCGAATTCGGATGCCGAGGCGCTTTCGAGCCGCAGATCCAACTCGCCCATCACCACGCCTTCGAAATGCGCAATCACGTCTTGCGGGCGCAAACGGCGGCCACCGGGCAGGTTCTCGATCAGCCAAGCCGCCAGATAGAAAGCGTCGATATCCTTGCGGAATGCGCGCTCGATACCGGGGCGGAGCACTTTCACCGCCACCAAGTCGCCTGTGTCTTTCAGGCGCGCCTTATGCACCTGCGCGATGGAGGCAGCCGCAACAGGTTCACTGATTTCGGAAAACACCTCGTCCCACGGGCGCTCCAGCTCCACCTCGATGGTTTTCTTGGCCTTATCCAAGGAAAACGGCGGCAGGCTGTCTTGCAGCACGCGCAGCTGGTTCGCCAGTTCCTCGCCCACCACATCGGGGCGCGTCGAAAGCACTTGGCCGAATTTGATATAGGCAGGCCCCAACGCCGTAAGCGCACGCGTCGCCGCAGGCATCGAAGGATCGCCTTTGATCCCCAGCCACCGGAACGGCCAGACGGCGCTTCGCACCACCACGCGCAGCACCTTCGGCGCGCCGAAGGCGTCGAGAACAACCCCCATCGCGCCCGTGCGTTCCAGCGTGGCACCCGTGCGGATCAGCCGCCAGATATTGTGAGGCCCGCGCATCTCAGATCTTCCAACCCGAATGCAGGCAGGCAATGCCCATCGACAGGTTCCGGTAGCTCGCCTGCTCGAAACCTGCCTTCCTGACCATGCCAAGGAAGGTGTCTTGATCGGGGAATTTGCGGATCGATTCCACCAGATACTGGTAGCTGTCACGGTCATTCGCGATCAACTGCCCCATGCGGGGGATGATGTTGAACGAGTAAAGGTCATAGGCCTTCTGCATCATCGCGTTGGGGATCTGGCTGAATTCCAGCACCATCAGCCGCCCGCCCGGTTTCAGCACGCGGTAGGCTTCGTTCAGCGCTTCCTGCGGGCGCGTCACGTTCCGGATGCCGAAGGAAATCGTGTAAACGTCGAAGGTGTTGGCCGCGAAGGGCAGCGCCATCGCGTCGCCCACCACCCAATCGAGGCTATCGGCCAGCGCTGAAGCTTCTGCGCGCTTGCGCCCTTCCACGAGCATCGGTTCGGTCAGATCGAGCACCGTCGCATGGGCGTGGCCCGCCCGCGCCAGATAGCGGAACGAGACATCCCCCGTGCCGCCCGCCACATCCAGAAGTTTCGTGCCGGGGCGCGGAGCCAGCCAATCCATCATCGCATCTTTCCAGACGCGGTGGATACCCACGCTCATCACATCGTTCATGATGTCGTATTTCGAGGCGACCGACCCGAACACGCCCTGCACCCGGCCCGCCTTTTCCGATTCCGGAATGTCCGTAAAGCCGAAGTGCGTGGTATTTTCGTTCTGGTTGCTCATTGCCTTGGCCAAGCCCTAATTTCGTCCTCTTCGAGTTATAGTGCTGAGCGGAAAGACACAAACACCCTTTCTGCCGCAGGAACGCGCAATGTTCATTGATGGTCTCATTGGTTACCTTCTTTTCGCCCCGCACAGCTGGATCGAAATCCTCTTGGGCTTCTGGGCGCTCTATATGGTCGTGCAATGGGGCAAGCGCTTGCTTTCGCCGAAATCCCGCAGCGGTTTCCGCCCGCAACGCTCCGTTATGGGCGCGATGCAACCCTCCGCGCCGCTGCCGATCTACGCAATCGCGTCTCTCGGCTCCGGCAAAAGCCCGCGCTCCACGGTGAATGGCCAAGTGCTGAAACCCACCGCCGGGTTGGTCGCGCTGCCCTATGCTGGCTTCGCCTTGATGGCCTATTTCACCTACCAGATGGGCCCCGAAGTGGCCTTCGCTGGCTCCGGCGCAATCCTCACCACCGCCTGCTTCCTGCTGGCTCTGTCCGAAGCCCTCTATCTCACCACCTTTGAGCTGAAACTCGATGCCACTGGCTTCGATGTGCGGGATCGCCTCTACCGCACCCGCCGCGTCGATTTCAAAAAGCTCGTGCAGGTGACGGATGACAATCACTATCTCTACAAATTTACCCTTGAGGATGGTTCCAAAATCCGGGTGCCGAAATACCTTGTGAGCATGAGCGCCTTGCTCGACAGTGCCGAGAAGAACCTCAAACAATATGCACACGGGTAAATGCCGGAACTTCCAGAAGTAGAAACAGTCCGCCGGGGGATGGAGCCTGCGATGGTCGGCCAGACCATCGTGCAGGCTGATATCAACCGCCCCGATCTGCGGTGGCCCTTCCCGCCGGACATGGCCGCGCGGCTGACTGGAAAGCGCGTGCTCTCGCTGCGCCGACGCTCGAAATACATCCTCGCGGATCTCGACAGCGGGAAAACCCTGCTGATCCACCTCGGGATGTCGGGCCGCATCCTGATTTCTGGCGTGCAGATCGGCACCTACACCCACGAACACCAAGCCCCGCAAAAGCACGATCACGTGGTCTTCCACATGGATCAGGGCGCGCGCATCACCTTCAACGATCCCCGCCGCTTCGGCGCGATGGACCTTCTCGATACCGCCACCGCCGAAAACCACCCGCTTTTGGCGCAAATCGGCCCCGAACCCTTCGGCAACAGCTTCAACGAGGATTACTTCGCGGAAGCCCTGAAATCCCGCAAATCCCCGATCAAGGCGGCGCTCCTCGATCAGCATCTCGTGGCGGGCTTGGGCAATATCTACGTCTGCGAATCCCTCTTCCGCGCCCGCCTTTCGCCGCGCCGTCTTGCGCAAAACGTGCCTGCGGCAAAGGCCCGCGCCCTTGTTCCGATCATTCGCGATGTGCTCTCCGAAGCGATCGAAGCTGGCGGTTCATCGCTGAAGGATTACCGTCAGGCCGATGGCGAACTCGGCTATTTTCAGCATTCTTTTGAAGTCTATGGCCGCGAAGGCGAACCCTGCCGCGCCCCCGGTTGCACTGCGGAAATCGCCCGTATCGTGCAGTCGGGCCGCTCCACCTTCTACTGCCCGCACTGCCAACGCTGAACCTGTCAAGACTTGATCGCCTCCCCTAATCAGGTAATCAGTCCTCGACCAAAACCAAAAGAAGGCACCTGTTATGGCCTATGAGACGATCATCGTCGAAGTGGAAGACTACGTCGCACTGATCCGGTTGAACCGCCCCGAAGCTCTCAACGCGCTGAACGCCCAAGTGATGAGCGAACTGGCCGAGGCTTTCACGGCCGCCCAGAATAACGAGAAGGTGCGCTGCATCGTTCTGACCGGCAGCGAGAAAGCCTTCGCTGCTGGCGCCGACATCAAGATGATGAGCGAGAAATCCTTCACGGACGTCTATTTCGAAGACCTCTTCTCGCCTGAAACCGAAGCCATGAGCCGTGTCCGCAAGCCCGTGATTGCCGCTGTGGCAGGATACGCGCTGGGCGGCGGGTGTGAATTGGCAATGCAATGCGATTTCATCATCGCGGCCGATAACGCCAAATTCGGTCAGCCCGAGATCAACATCGGCGTTATGGCCGGCATTGGTGGCACCCAACGCCTTACGCGCTTCATTGGCACCACGCTGCGCGAAGGCCTTCTCTTCGAACGCCGCGTGTTCCATTCGCTCTTCGCCACCGAAGACCAGAAAGAAGGCATGGCCGCCTTCACCGAAAAGCGCAGCCCGCAATTCCGCGACCGCTGATCGAAATCCCGAGGGAAGCGGGTGCGATTCCCGCTTTCCTTTTCCGGCGTTTTACCGTAGACGCGCCGCCAGACATGCGTGTGAGGCCCGCTTTGGCCAGATTCGCCCGGTAATGAACCCGGGGTCGGGGCTTCCTCGCGCGTAAGCATTTATAACGCATAGACCCGACTAAAAGGATCATCACCATGGCAAATACGACTCAGTCCGCAAAACGCGCCCGTCAGTCCGAAAAGCGCTTCGCCGTTAACAAGGCACGCCGTTCGCGCATCCGCACCTACCTGCGTAAAGTCGAAGAAGCGATCGCATCGGGCGACAAGGCCGCTGCTGAAGCCGCTCTGCGTGCTGCTCAGCCGGAATTGATGCGCGGTGTCACCAAGGGCGTGATGCACAAGAACACCGCCTCGCGTAAAATGTCGCGCCTCTCGTCGCGCGTGAAGTCGCTGGGCTGATAAGCTCTCCCTTCGGTTAGCATTGTTAACCAAATCAGATTAGTTGAGGCGCCATGGAAGTTCATGGCGCCGTTTCTTTATTTTCAGTGGCTTAATATGGCAGGGGAGATTCTTTTCAGTCCGACTGCGAGTCAAGCGCATAGTTCGGTTGCGGGGTCTCTCTCCGGATTGCTAATTTCCTCCTGCGAGTCACCTCGCCTTGGGGAAAATGATCAGATCGGCAATCGCGTCGTCTCCCTGGTGTCGGAAATGTCCGGCCCGGTCTGTTATTTTTGTGGCTGTCGTCACACCCAAGACCTGCGCGGTATTCGCGAGGCCTGAATAAAAACTGCTGCCCGATCAAGAGGCGGCGCAGGCCGAAGATACCGAGCATGTAAGATTAGGATCGCGGGTTTTCCGCTGTGGGGATGGGCCCTCGCAGCACCGGAAGCTGTGTTCCCTTTGTGTGAGTGAAGTTTGGGACTGCGAAGAAAGACGGAACGGGGAAAAATGACGCAAGAACAGTGGGGAAAGCTACGGGAGAATCTTCTCAAGACCGTCGGCAAACACAACTTCCAAAGCTGGATCGAACCGCTGCGCTTTGCCAACATTTCTGAAGGCGTTGCGACCTTCAGCGTGCCTACTGTCTTTTTGGGCAACTATGTCTCGCAGAATTTCGGTGATCTGATTCTGCACGAACTGTCCCGCGCTGGTGAACCCGTGCGCCGCGTTCAGTTCCAAGTTGGCCAGACTGCCCCCGCCAATGCTGATTCCCGCCCCGCCGCTGCGCCTACGCGCCGCGCTGCCGTGCAGCCTGTTGCCGCCGCCCGCGCATCCGATGACGATCTGCCCGGCGCGCCCCTCGATACCCGCTTCACCTTCGACACGTTTGTCGTCGGCAAGCCGAACGAATTGGCCCACGCCGCCGCACGCCGCGTCGCCGAAGGCGGCCCCGTCACCTTCAATCCGCTTTTCCTCTATGGTGGCGTCGGCTTGGGCAAAACCCACCTCATGCACGCCATCGCCCACGAACTACGCGCCCGCCGCCCGGATCTGAACGTCGTCTATCTTTCCGCCGAACAGTTCATGTATCGCTTCGTGCAGGCGCTCCGCGAACGCCGCATGATCGACTTCAAACAGATTTTCCGCTCGGTTGACGTGCTGATGGTCGATGACGTCCAGTTTATCGCTGGCAAGGATTCCACGCAGGAAGAATTCTTCCACACCTTCAACGCGCTCGTGGACCAGAACAAGCAGATCATCATTTCCGCTGATCGCGCCCCCGGTGAAATCAAGGATCTCGAAGAACGCATCAAGTCGCGCCTCCAATGCGGCCTCGTCGTCGATCTTCACCCCACCGATTACGAGCTTCGCCTCGGCATCCTCCAGAACAAGGTAGAACTCTACCGCGCCCAGTATCCGGGCCTCGTGATCGCCGATGGCATCCTTGAATTCCTCGCGCATCGCATCTCCACCAACGTCCGTGTCCTCGAAGGCGCACTGACCCGCCTCTTCGCCTTCGCTTCCCTCGTGGGCCGCGAAATCACCATGGAACTCACGCAGGACTGCCTCGCAGACATCCTTCGCGCCTCCGAACGCAAGATCACCGTCGAGGAAATCCAGCGCCGCGTTGCCGAGCACTACAACATCCGCCTCTCCGACATGATCGGACCGAAGCGTCTGCGCACCTACGCCCGCCCGCGTCAGGTGGCGATGTATCTCTGCAAGCAACTCACCTCGCGCAGCCTGCCGGAAATCGGCCGTCGCTTTGGTGGCCGGGATCACACCACCGTCATGCATGGCGTCCGCCGCATTGAAGAGCTCAAAGTCTCCGACGGTCAGATCGCGGAAGACCTCCAACTCCTGCGCCGCGCGCTCGAAGACTAATTTGTGTTCACAAAATATAGTGGCATTTCGAAGTTTGAATGCGGAATATCGAATCTGTGAGTCATTTTGTTGTATCTGTGTCAAGAGGTGCTTGACTTTAAGAAGAGTACAGCCATATTTGGTCCATACCGGCTGGCGGATTAATCTGTCAGTTCAAGGGCCGATAAGGGTGAAAACCCTTTCGGCCCTTGCTGTTTTAGCGAACTCTGCATTTAGTGGGTCAATGCAAAGGCGAGTACCCTATGAGAGTTTGCGTATATATCGACGGTTTCAATCTGTACTATCGTGCATTGAAAGGAACACCACACAAGTGGCTTGATGTCTCGAAGCTGTCTGAGGCGTTATTAGCACAAGATGATGAAATTTTGGCCATCCACTACTTCACTGCGGATGTTAGCCCAAAATCCGGCGATCCAGATGCTCCAACGCGTCAGCAAGCATATTTGCGTACCCTTAGAACAATTCCGACACTGAGCATTCACAAAGGGCGTTTCTTGCCTAAAACGAAGAGCCGCCCTTTGGTAAGCGATCCGTCCGTTTTTGTGAAAGTTCATGATACTGAAGAAAAGGGCTCAGACGTGAACCTCGCAACAAGGCTTGTGGTCGATGGCTTTCGAAATCATTATGATCTTGCGCTAGTGATTTCTCAGGACACAGACTTGCTAGAACCACTTAGGGTAGTGCGAGAGGAGCTAAACAAGGTCGTGGGGCTAGTGTGGTTGGATCAAACGTCCCCAGGCAAAGCACATCGCAGAATCGCAAGCTTTGTTCGTCACGCGAATCCGTCGGTCCTTTCAAATTCTCAATTTTCCAACCCTGTTATCGGCAAAGGTGGTTTGAAAATCGAAAAACCGATGCTCTGGTAGATAGTGACTGGGAAGGACCCAAAAACGACAAAAACCCCTTGTCTGCCCGGCGGGATTAGATACCTTGCCGTTCCCGGCGCATGACGTGA
>RFUP01000310.1 GCA_009922885.1 Paracoccaceae bacterium | reverse complement strand
GGCGGTCTTGTATGCCCTTGCCGCCTCAGACTTCCCGCGCCACTTGCCTTGACCAGAAGCGTTTGGGCTTGTTTTTGCCGGGGGCCATGGAAGCCTCAACAGATAATCAGTCAAGCCGCAGTTCCACCCGCATCAGCGCATGGGTCGCGTCCCGCAGCGCCTCAGTGGCCGCGTGAATTGCCCGCGTATCGCCTTTGGCCCTTGCCGCCTGCAATGCGTCTAGCGCTGCCTGACGGGCTGTCTCCGCGCCCACATGGCGCATTAGTCGGTCTAGGCTAGCCTTGCGGCGCTTGAATAGTCCGATCATGTCATTCCTCCAGTATCAGCCGCATATACGCGGCAAGGTTGCGAATGTGTATCGCGTGAACCGCCCATGCAGGGCGCTCGGATAGGTCTTGCACGTCAGCGCCAAGCATCCGGGCGGCGGCGTCAACCTCCGCAACCGACTTGCAGCGGCGGAAGGTGTTTTTGATTGCCTCGATGCGGTCATGGTCCATGCTCTGCCTGCAGGATTGCCCTGCCGATCAGTTCTGGAATTTGTGGGACGACTGCGTTTCCGAGGGCTGCAAGTCGGTCCACTCGGTTGGAAACCCCATCAGCCACTCGACCCACGTCGGGTTCAGTTGCCCACTGGATGCGTTTTCCCTTACTTCCTCGCACAAATCCCCGTGAGACTTGGCCGACCCCGCAAATCTGTCTTTCGGGCTTCCCTTCGCGTCTGATTTCGTCGGCGTCGGCCACAAAGACCGACCGACCATCGTTTCCAAGTTTGGAAAGCGGCCAGCATCCCATGCACTCGCAGGGGTAATCGTCGCAGCCATTGCAGTGCATTTCCTTGGCGTGGGCCACGATCCAAACCCGCTCGCGCCTGTGGGGGGCAGCGACCATGCAAGCCGGAATGTTTCGCCATTCCGCATCATACCCGCACTCGGCCAGGTCTCCGAGAACTCGGCCAAACCATCCGCCTCGTTTTTCGCTAGGGCCACTAAGCAGGTTTGCGACGTTCTCCACGATGACGTAGCGGGGTGATAACTCGCGAGTAAGTCGGACGATCTCGGACCAGAGGCCGCTGCGGGTTCCTTCTCCGATGCCTGCTTGCTTGCCAGCTGTGCTAATGTCTTGGCACGGGAACCCCCCCGTGATGACGTCAACGGCAATTCCGTCTCGCTCCAAAACGTCTGCTGTGAGGGTTCGCACGTCTTCATAAATCGGCACCTCCGGCCAATGCTTGCGCAGCACCTTGCGCGGGAATTCTTCGATCTCGCAGAAGGCGACGGTTTCAAAGCCGCCCGTGCGCTCAAGCCCAAGACTAAAGCCTCCAATTCCGCTGAAAAGATCGAGAACGCGCAGTTTACGCATTGCGCCGCTCCTTCGCTTCCATCAGCGCCCGCCACAGGGGCGCGTTGGGTTCACTCACCTTGATCGGCTTCATGGGCCTGCTCCCGTTCCGCTCGGCGCACCAGCTTGCCCAGCGCATCGCGACACACGGCGGATACGGTCGTGCCGTAATATCCCGCCGCTGCGATCCAGCGCGCCCGTTCTTCCGGCGTGGTGCGGATTTGCGTTGTGATTTTCTTCGACATGGTTTCCCCTTTGCTTCCTTGCGACATGATACGGTGTAAATTGTCGCTACGCAAGGGCTTGCGCGCGTCCCCACTGTGCGCTAGGTTGGGCTGGTGATTTAGGAGGATGCTATATGGAACAGCACAAGACAATCGCCGCCGCGCTGGCATCGGCGCAAGCGCAAATGGGGAAGGCGCTGAAATCAGCGAACAACCCGCATTTCCGCAGCAAGTATGCCGATCTTGCTAGCGTCATGGATGCTTGCCTTCCGGCGCTTAATGCCAACGGCATCGCCGTGATCCAGCCGACCGTTGACGACGACACCGGGCGCTACGTTGAAACGGTCCTGATCCACGGCGAAACCGGGCAGGAATTGAAATGCCGCGTCCCGCTCATCGTGCAGAAAAACGATATGCAGGGTTATGGCTCGGCAGTCACCTACGCGCGGCGCTATGGTCTCATGTCGATGGCCGGGATTGCGCCGGAAGACGATGACGGGAACGCCGCTGCAAAGGCCGCGCCGAAGGGCGAAGAACGCAAGCCGTCTGGCCCGCCGCCAGAAGCAATCGAGGCGGCATGTGACAGCCTGTCAGAAGCCGACAGCTTCAACCAGTTGCGCGCGATCTGGACAGGGCTTCCCGGTTCCGTGCGGTCAATTCAGAAGGTCGAAGCCGTGAAGGACCAGCGCAAAGCGCAGTTGCAACAAATGGCCGAAACCGATGCCGCGCATGACGCCGCCGTGAAAGGCGACGATCTGCAAGACGAAATTCCTTACTAATGGAGAAGACCGTGAACGCACCCGCTCCCATTGGCCACAATTCGCCGCCGGACCCGATTGACGAAGCCCTTGCCCCGTTTGGCGACTACATCACCGAGGCCGAAAACTGGCTTGACGGTGAGGCAGTCACGAACGAAGGCCAGATGCGCGCCGTTGATGATCTGTTGAAGCAGATCAAGGCTGCCGAGAAAGCTAGCCATCTTCTCCAACGCCCAGCGATAACTACGAATCGTATAGTTCGTTGAAATTAATAACTCGTGGTTCGTCTCGCCCATCAGTCGCCATGTGTCATCAAGAAACGCTCCGATGTCATCAAACGCGAAGCCCGCAACGTCCCGATTGGCGACCTTGATAGCCGTACGGAGGCAATCGTGCTGCGCCTGCGCTGACAAAGTAAAGCCACTCGTTTCGCTCGCAAGACCTACCCGCGCCAAGAGTTGCTCATTGGGCTGAGTACCGGGCTGTCGAAATGCGATAGTCGCTTCAATGCCTGCAGCAAGCCGTAGAAGCTCTGGTTTCGGCAAAATCCGTTCTAAGGACTTCACTGCCGCTAATGCACTCAAAAATTCATTCGTCTGCAATAGGAGTGGCAATTGTTGGCCAGGTGAAAAGCCAAAGATAATCCCAACCATCTTCGCTGCCGAATCTTCATTGAAATCTGAATTTAATCGGAGGGTCGATTTATCATCGGAGCCTACCGGCAGAAACTCGCGCACATGAGGTGCGACGAACTCTGCGAGATTGATGGGCATATGTGGTTCAATTTGTTGTTGAACCAAGTCGTGGAATAAACCGATCAATATTTCCCGTGGCGACTCGGTGCTCGCTACATCCAGCGCATGTTTCAAGCGGTGATAAATTCGATAGGGCCCAGTCATGGCCTGAATC
>RFUP01000309.1 GCA_009922885.1 Paracoccaceae bacterium | reverse complement strand
AGCGGGATCGCTGGCCTCCGGCATGGCTCTATCGGCAAGATCAGTTTGTGAGGGCTTCTTCCGGGGGTGCCGAGAAGCTAAGGAAACCAGGGTCCATCGAGGTGGACGTGCTGTTGTAGGAGGCTTGTTCGTTGCCGGTGATCGTGAGCACGCCCAACTTGGCCGGGTTGATAACCAGTTCCCAAGAGGAGCCTTCACCGACCAGATGGTGCGAGTTCTCGGCTGCGTTGATGAACTGGACCGTGTCACCGGCCTGAACATAGGTGGTGGCCGGGAAAAACCCGAGGCCCGTGATGATCACTTGGTGCTCTTTCGCCATAGCAAGGCCGGGCGCGGCGAAGGCGAGCAATGCAAGAGCAGATGTAACCGTTTTGATCTTCATTTTAACATTCCAGTGCGCGATTCGGCCCCACCTGTTGGCGCTCGTATTAATCCCTACGGATATATTGTGGCGAAACTTGGGCGGTGGCTTTCCGCAGGTGGAGATTAGGTTAAAGCGGCTGGATTTTCGCCCTTGCCCTTGCCCCGCCGCAGGGATTAAAGGGGGAGGAACGCGGGCGTTGTGTAATGGTAAGACCTTAGCCTTCCAAGCTAATGACGCGGGTTCGATTCCCGCCGCCCGCTCCAAAATCCCAAAGCGATTGTATCACAGTTCCGTAATGATCGGTTGATCTTCGGCTGTTCGGCTCCAGTTCGCCTGTCGCGAACAGAAAAAGGAGACGCGTATGTTTCGTGGAGTGACACGCTCGATCATCATCATTTCGGCCCTTATGCTTGGCGCACCTGCTGCGGTTCTTTACGGAATCGGTGGCAGCGAATGGTGGCAACAGATGCAATTGATGAGCCCGATGTTCTGATTTCGGGCAGAGGGGCGGCGGGGCGCGACAAGCGCACGCTTGCCCCGCCTTTCCTCAGGCCCTAAAACCCGGCGGCGCGAGACGGAAAGGAATTCGAATGGCACGCCGACCAGTGACGGAGACTACGGAGCGGGAAAGCTCTCGCCGTGTTGGAGCCTTGTCGGCGCTGTGGCCGTTCTTGAGACCCTACAAAGGTTTGATGATTGGCGCGGGCTTGGCGCTGATCTCGACGGCGGTGATTTCCCTGACGCTGCCCTTGGCGGTGCGCCGTGTGGTGGACAATTTCGGGGCCGCCGATGGCGCGCTGCTGGATCGCTACTTCACCGCCGCTCTGGTGATCGCGGCGCTTTTGGCGCTGGGCACGGGTGTACGCTATGCGCTGGTGACGCGGCTTGGGGAGCGCGTGGTGGCGGATATTCGTGAGGCGGTGTTCAACCGCGTGATCGCGATAAGCCCTGCGTTCTTCGAGCGGATCATGACGGGCGAAGTGCTGAGCCGGATCACGACAGATACAACGCTGATCCTCTCGGTGATCGGCTCCTCGATTTCGGTGGCGCTGCGCAATGTGCTGATCCTGATCGGTGGGCTTGTGCTGATGTTGTTTACTTCGGCCAAGCTGACGGGGCTGGTGCTGTTGATCGTGCCTGCGGTGGTGGTGCCGATTCTCGTGCTGGGGCGGCGGCTGCGGGTGCTCTCGCGCGAGAACCAAGATTGGATCGCGGCCTCTTCGGGGAATGCTTCGGAGGCGCTTTTGAGTGTGCAGACGGTGCAGGCTTTCACCGCGGAGCGGGCGGCACAGGCGCGCTTTGGCGAGGTGACGGAAGCGAGTTTCCAGTCGGCGCGGAAGCGGATCACGACGCGGGCGATCATGACGGTGATCGTGATCCTCTTGGTGTTCTCGGGCGTTGTTGGCGTGCTCTGGATCGGGGCGCGGGATGTGCGGGCAGACGCGATGAGCGCGGGGGCCTTGGTGCAATTCGTAATCTACTCGGTGATGGTTGCGGGATCGGTGGGCGCGCTTTCGGAGATCTGGGGCGAGGTGCAGCGGGCCGCAGGGGCGACCGAGCGCTTGGTGGAATTGTTGCGTGCGGAAGACGCGGTGACGGATCCTGACGCGCCGGAGGTGCTGACCCAGCCCGTGAAGGGGCGGATCGCCTTCGAAGGTGTGACGCTGGCCTATCCGTCGCGCCCGGAGCGCCCGGCGCTCGATGGGGTTTCTCTGGTGATCGAACCGGGGGAAACGGTGGCGTTTGTTGGCCCTTCGGGGGCGGGGAAAACCACGATTATTCAGGCGCTTCTGCGGTTCTATGACCCGCAAAGCGGGAAGATCACGCTGGACGGTGTGGATCTGCGGGCCATGGAGCGGAACGCGTTCCGTGGGGAAATGGCGCTGGTGCCGCAAGATCCGGTGATATTTGCCACGACAGCGCGGGAGAACATCCGTTTCGGACGGCCGGACGCGACGGATGCGGAGGTTGAGGCGGCGGCGCAAGCGGCGGCGGCGCATGACTTCATCACGGCCTTGCCGCAGGGCTATGAGAGCGAAGTGGGCGAGCGGGGTGTGATGCTGTCGGGCGGCCAAAAGCAGCGGATCGCTATTGCGCGGGCCATTCTGCGGGATGCGCCGGTGCTCTTGCTCGACGAAGCAACGTCGGCGCTGGATGCCGAGAGCGAGCGGGCGGTGCAGATGGCAGTGGAAGAGCTTTCGAAGAACCGCACCACGCTTGTGGTGGCGCATCGCTTGGCGACGGTGAAGAAAGCGGACCGGATCGTTGTGATGGAAGAGGGCCGGATCGTGGCTGAAGGCACGCATGACGCCTTGGTGGCGGAAGGTGGACTTTATGCGCGCTTGGCGCGGTTGCAGTTCACGGATGGTGCCGCCCTTTAAGGCGTAAATTGACCTTCCTGCGGGATATTTCCCCCTTTCCTTCCCGCATTGCGGGAAGGTTAATGGCGGCGGTCCCAATTTATGGAGGGTGACATGGGTTTGTTCAATTTCTGGAAAAAGTCCGGCAAGGCTCTGAAAGGTGGCGGCGACGCGGCCCCGACGGCGGAAACGCTGGAAAAAGAGGTGAAAGACCTCGGGCTGGACACCAAGGGCGCGGAAATCAAGGTTGACGGCGACAAGGTGACGGTGAGCGGCGGTTCCCTCTCGGCGGAAGAGCGTGAGAAGGTGATCCTCGCGGTGGGCAACGTCGAAGGCGTGGCCACTGTGGAAGCCGAAGCGGATGACGCGGTGTTCCATACGGTTGAAAAGGGCGACACGCTTTCGGCGATTGCCAAGAAAACCCTCGGCAACGCGAACCGCTACAACGAGATTTTCGAAGCCAACAAGCCGATGCTGACCCATCCGGACAAGATCTATCCCGGCCAAGTGCTGCG
>RFUP01000308.1 GCA_009922885.1 Paracoccaceae bacterium | reverse complement strand
GAGTGCAGCTTTGGCGCTGCCTTGATCAGCGAGGAGTTTGAAGAAGGTTCCCGCACCGATGCGAGGAGAGCGCAAGAGGCGGACCCATGCGACACGGTCATCTTCCGTGGTGGGTGGGAGTGGGGGGTGAGTGGAGAGATGAGGTTCTCCGGTCATCATGGCTCCGCTTCTTGCAAGGTCTTGGTAAACCGGGGCTGGTTAATGCGGGATTAATGCCAGACGTGGGGCAGTAAAGATTCTGGCGGGTTCTTTCTAAGATATTGAAAATACGCATTAAGTATTTTTGGAGGCGATTTCCGAAGCGTATGGATTGCGTATGGCATGTGTATGGATTGCGTCATGACGCTTCGGGCCAGACAGGGGGATTAACCCTGCGGGCGGTGGGAATCGGGGATGGGGAATCAGAACCTTCTCGGGCGCCCTTCCGCGTGCGGCCTAGTCGCCCAAGCGGAAGGTTTCGGGGCTGAAGCGGCGGAGGAAGTGCCAGTAGAGCACGCCGAAGGTGGGGCCAAACACGAGGAAGGGGCCGACAGGGCTGCCGTCGATACTGCCGAGGAGCATGGCGAGTGCGAGGCCTGTGAGGAATGCGGTGGCCCAGCCGCCTTTTCCGAGTGCCAAGGCCGCATAGGCCAAGAGTGCCCCGGGCAGGAGGCCGAGGGGAGAAAAGAGCGGCGAGTAGAAGAGGAAGATGCCCAAAACGAAAAATCCCGCCCAGACCTGTTCGAGGATCGGGATCATACCTTTCAGCGCGAGCGAGAGCAGGATGAGGCCGCCACCAATGAGGAAGGGCAGACCCCATGCGCAGACGAGCGCCAAGAGCACGTCGCGCCAGCGGGGCTGTTTGGCGGGGAGCGGTGTGCGGAAAGCGCTCGCCCACATGGCTCAGGCTGCCGAGCCGCCGACGGTGAGGCCACCGATCAGGAGGGTAGGTTGGCCGACGCCGACGGGCACCCATTGGCCTGCCTTGCCGCAATTGCCCATGCCGGGGTCGAGGGCCATGTCATTGCCGATGGCGCGGATGTTCTGGAGCGCGGTTGCGCCGTCACCGATGAGGGTGGCGCCCTTGATCGGTTCACCGACGACGCCGTTCCGCACGCGGTAGGCTTCGGTGCAGGAGAAGACGAATTTGCCGTTGGTGATATCGACCTGCCCGCCGCCAAAGCCGACGGCCCAGATACCGTCCTTGAGGCCGGAGAGGATCGTGGACGGATCTTCGGAGCCGCCGAGCATATAGGTGTTGGTCATGCGGGGCATGGGGGCGTGGGCGTAGCTTTCGCGGCGGCCGTTGCCAGTGGGTTTGACGCCCATGAGGCGGGCGTTCTGGCGGTCTTGCATGTAGCCGACGAGGATGCCGTCTTCGATGAGGGTGTTCTTGGCCGAGGGCGTGCCTTCGTCATCGACGGTGATGGAGCCGCGACGGTCGGGGATGGTGCCGTCATCCAGCACTGTGACGCCGGGGGCGGCGATGCGTTTGCCCATGAGGCCTGCGAAGGCGGAGGTGCCTTTGCGGTTGAAGTCGCCCTCAAGCCCGTGGCCGATGGCTTCGTGCAGGAGGATGCCGGGCCAGCCGGGGCCGAGGACCACATCCATGACGCCAGCGGGGGCGGGGCGGGCGTCGAGATTGACGGCGGCAACGCGAAGGGCTTCGCGGGCCTTGGCCTGCCAGTTTTCCGGGGAAAGGATGCCTTCGGGGCCTGTGCGCCCGCCGCCACCTGCCGATCCGGTTTCACGGCGGCCGTTTTCCTCGACGATCACGGAGACGTTGAGGCGGACCATGGGGCGGGTGTCGGTGACGAGGGTGCCATCGGGGCGGAGGATGGCGACTTCCTGAATGGAGGCCGAGACCGAGGCGGTGCATTGAACGACGCGGGGGTCGAGGGCGCGGGCATAGGCGTCGATTTCGCGCAGGGTTTCGACTTTGACGCCGAAGGGCGCGGCGGCGATGGGATCGGCATCGGTATAAAGGCGGCGGTTGGTGTGGGCGGGCGCATCCGCCAAAGTGCCGCCGCCTGCGCCGATGGCAAGACGCGCAGTGGAGACGGCGCGGGCGAGGGCGGCTTCTGAGAGGTCGGTGGAATGGGCATAGGCGGAGGTTTCGCCATGCACGGCGCGGAGGCCGAATCCCTCGCCGGCATCATAGGAAGCGGTGCGAATCCGGCCATCGTCGAGCACGAGGGCCTCGGAGCGGCGGCGTTCGAGGAAAAGTTCACCGTCATCGGCGCCGCGGGTGGCTTCCTCTAGGTGGCGGAGCGCGGTTTCGCGGCTGAGAGCGGTTTCAAAGGGGCGAAATGCGTCTGTCATGGCAGTTCCTCGGGTTCTTTCGGGAAGATGGACTGCGGGGGCGCGGGGTGCAATGGCGCTCAGAAAAATTGATCTGGATCAAAAAAGCGTCCCTTTGACGCGGGAGGGAATGTTGCGCCAGACGCAGGAATGTGGTTTGACCCAGATCAAACCGGAGGGGGGCGTCTGCCTTCTCGCCCGCATGAGCTATATGCAGGTTACGTTCCGGCGTTGAACGACCAAAAGAAGACCACCAGGACCAGGGTGTCAGACATGAAACTTATGAATAAACTTTCGGCGGCCTTTGTGGCGGCACTCGCGGCTCCGGCGGCGATGGCGCAGGAGCTTGTTGGCCGTCCTGTTGACAAGGCGATGGGTTTCCAGCCCGCCTCAACCGAGCTTGCACGTGACCTGCAGTGGCTTGACCATATGATCCTCATGATCATCACCGCGATCACGATTTTCGTCTGCACGCTTCTTGTGCTCGTGATCGTGCGCTACAACAAGCGTTCGAACCCGAACCCCGGCAAGTTCACCCATAACTCGCCGCTGGAAATCGCGTGGACGCTCGGCCCGATCCTGATCCTCGTTTTCATCGGTGCCTTCTCGCTGCCGATCCTCTTCAAGCAGCAGGAAATCCCGCAGGGCGACATCACCATCAAGGTGACGGGCTACCAGTGGTACTGGGGTTATGAATACGTTGACGCAGAAGTGGCCTATGACAGCTACATGATCGGTGCTCCGGCAACCGGTGGCGACAACCGCCTGACTGCGGAAGTCGAAGAGCAGCTCGTGGCGGCTGGCTACACCAAGGACGAGTTCCTGCTCGCGACCGACACCGCCGTTGTGGTGCCCGTGGGCAAGGTTATCGTGATGCAGCTCACCGGCGCGGACGTGATCCACTCGTGGACCATCCCGGCCTTCGGTGTGAAGCAGGACGCGGTTCCGGGTCGCCTCGCG
>RFUP01000307.1 GCA_009922885.1 Paracoccaceae bacterium | reverse complement strand
TGATGCAATCTGAGGATTGTAATGAATACAATATTTTCGCCAACTCTGATGGAGGCCTTGAAAACCGCGCTCGCCAGCGCTGGAAGGGCCAAGTTTCTCGGGCTGGCAAGCGGTCTAGATAGCGCCATTCGCGGCGGAGTTTTGGAGAAAGGCCAAAAGCTGCCCCCGGTTCGGGATTTGGCATGGCAGCTTGGAGTAACCCCAGGGACAGTCGCGCGCGCCTACAGCCAGTTGATCGACGCGGGGCTGCTGACAGCTGGTGTTGGCAAGGGAACTTTCGTGGCGGACATCGAGGCTGCGATTTCCCCCGTCAAGGCGCGCAGCGTTGGTTTTCTTGGGGCAACGGATGATGCCGCAATCAACTTGCAAACACCGCGCATTCCGGATGCCGGGCAGAGCGAGTTGATCCGAGCCGTGATGCAGGAATTCGCGGCCACTGCCGATCTTTCTCAAATCATAGGCTATCCCAACAACGCCAGAGAGGCGGCTTACCGGGCTGATCTTGCGAAGTGGGTTGCGCAAGCGCCGGTCGGGGCTTGTTCCGCGGATGACATCGTGCTGACGCAAGGCGGGCAGGCGGGCATTATGGCGGTTTTGCAGGCCGTTCTGACCGGGCCTGATCCTGTCATTCTGATTGAAGAACTTACCTATTCTGGCTTCAGGCGTGCCGCGCAATTGTGCCGTGCGCGTGTTGTTACGATTCCGTCGGATGAGGCCGGGCCAATTCCTCAGGCGTTGGAAGAGGCGATCCGTGAACATGGGGGGCAGATCTTCTGCACCTCGTCCGAGGTTTGCAATCCAACGACGCGCATGACGACAATTCAGCGCCGCATCGAGATCGCGGAAGTCGTGAAGCGCCGTGGAATCCATGTGCTGGACGATGATTGCTACAGGATTGGCCCTTCCGAAGGGCCGTCCTACAGGGCGCTTCTTCCGCAGCACGGATGGTATATCACGTCTCCATCCAAGAACATGTCGGCTGCCTTGCGGGTTGGGGCGGCATTGGCGCCGGACGGCTGGCAATCTGCGCTCGACCGCTCTGTCCAGAACGCGTCCTTCGGTGTGGCGTTGCCGATGGTGGCGGTGGCGGCGAAAGTCCTTGCCGATCCACGGTTTGTAGAGGTTAGTCGTGCATTGGAAGTCGAGATTGCGGAGCGGGTGAAAGTGGCGGTGAACCATCTGGGACGGTATCAACTATCTTGGCGACCGGACGTTCCTTTTCTCTGGCTCGATCTACCGAGCGGATGGCGGGTGCCTTCTTTCCTTCGCGCGGCCGAGATGGAAGGGGTTTTACTGAAGGGGGCGGATGATTTCACGCCACGGGAGGGGAGGGCTATTCAAGCCGTCAGGATCGCCGTGAACTGCTGGGTTTCCAGGGAGCGTTTCGAGGACGGGATGCGGAAGTTGGCTAAGATTCTCGACACACCCGAGGCTGCAATCGCTGTTTGATTGGGGTAAAATAATACCTATTTCATAACGCATTGAAAATGCTATATTTTTATCGGAATGACGCGCTTGACGCTCTGAATTTGCCCTGTATAACGCGCCAATCGAATTTGGCTGGGGTTGAAACCCCTGGCTTTGTCTGAACCAAAGGGCACTCCTACGATGAAAACCTTTTCTGCGACTCCGGCAGACATCGAGAAGAAGTGGATCGTGATCGACGCTGAAGGCGTTGTTCTCGGCCGTCTTGCTTCGATCGTTGCCATGCGCCTGCGCGGCAAGCACAAGGCAATCTTTACTCCCCACATGGACACCGGTGACAACGTCATCATCATCAACGCCGACAAGGTGCAGATGACTGGCAAGAAGCGCACCGACAAGGTCTACTACTGGCACACCGGCTACCCGGGCGGCATCAAGAACCGTACCGCGGAAGAACTGCTCGAAGGTAAATACCCCGAGCGCGTCGTGACCGCAGCCGTCAAGCGCATGCTTCCGAAGAACATCCTCGCACGCAAGCTGATGACGAACCTCCGCGTCTACGCCGGTGCCGCACATCCCCACGAGGCTCAAAACCCCGAAGTGGTGGACGTGAAATCCATGAACTCCAAGAATACTCGGGTGTAATCAATGGCTGAGCAACTGAATTCGCTGGAAGATCTGGCACGCGCCACTGGTGTAGCCGCTCCCGCCGCAGAGGCCGCTCCGCGCGAGCCCGTCCGTGACAACCTTGGCCGTTCCTACGCCACCGGCAAGCGTAAAGACGCTGTCGCACGCGTTTGGATCAAGCCCGGCACCGGTAAAGTGACCGTCAACGGCAAGGAAATGGCCGCATACTTCGCGCGCCCCGTGCTGCAGATGATCCTGCGCCAGCCGTTCCAGATCACGAACGTTGAGGGCCAGTTCGACGTGTACGCAACCGTTGCCGGTGGTGGTCTTTCGGGCCAAGCCGGCGCCGTGAAGCACGGTATCTCGAAAGCGCTCCAGCTTTACGATCCATCGCTCCGCGCTGCACTCAAGGCCGCAGGCTTCCTGACCCGCGACAGCCGCGTTGTTGAACGTAAGAAGTACGGTAAGCCGAAGGCACGTCGTAGCTTCCAGTTCTCGAAGCGCTGATTTATCAGACAGTTATACGGGAAAGGGCGCTCATTCGAGCGCCCTTTCTTTTTGTGGCGATATGGTGGGGCACCGATAGGTGCCCGGTTGGCAATCAGAAATCGTAGGCCATGGTGAAGGTCAAAGCACCTTTGTTGCCCGCTGTGTCATCATCTTCGAAGAGGACGTTTAGCGAAACCTCTTCAGTCACGGCATAGGTCACGCCCACTTCGTAATAGGTGGAGGGCGTTGCGGTTTCTCGCCCGACGAGGCCGTGCAGGGCCCATTTGCTGGTGAGGGCGTAGTCGAGGCCCAGCGAGGTGTCGGTTTCTTCGGCTTCGATGTCATAGGCGACTTCGAGGGTGGTGCTGAGTTTGTCGGAGAGCGCGTAGGTGAGCGAGCCGATCAGTTCTGAAGTGTCATAGCCGCTGTCGTCGAGGAAATAGGCGGCGTAGGCCACGCCCAGTTCGAGGCCGGGGGATACTTCGCCGCTCCAACCGAGGACGACATCCATTTCGACTTGGTCCGGGGCGGAGGCGGCGGGGAGGAGGCCGAACCAGAGTTGGCCGTAGAAACCGTTCTTTTCTGCCTGCATGTAGAAGGAGAGCGGGTATTCGGCTTCTGCGCCGCTCTTGGCGGTCAGGTCATAGGAGGTGGCGATTGCGACGCCGCCGGAGATGGTGACCTCTTGTGCGGAGGCTG
>RFUP01000306.1 GCA_009922885.1 Paracoccaceae bacterium | reverse complement strand
GGCACGCCCAGCTTCTCGGCCTCTGCCGCCACACCACCATGGCCGAAGATATGGCTCTCGCCACCGCAATGCGGGCAGGTGAAGACGGACATATTCTCCACCAACCCCAGCACGGGGGTTTTCAGCGTGGCGAACATGTCGAGCGCCTTGCGGGCGTCGAGAAGTGCCACATCCTGCGGGGTGGACACAACGATCGCGCCTTCCAACTCGGATTTCTGGCAAAGCGTCATCGCCACATCACCCGTTCCGGGCGGCAGATCGACGATGAGCACATCCAATTCGCCCCAAGCCACCTGCCCCAGCATTTGCTGCAACGCCCCCATCAGCATCGGCCCGCGCCAGACGACTGCCTTGGCCTCGTCGAGCATCAGCCCGATGGACATCACCGTGACGCCATGCGCTTTGAGGGGAATGATGGTTTTGCCATCAGGGCTGGCGGGGCGCTCGGAAACGCCCATCATGCGCGCCTGCGAAGGGCCATAGATATCAGCGTCGAGAAGGCCGACGCGGCGACCCTGACGGGCAAGCGCCACGGCGAGGTTCGACGAAACGGTCGACTTGCCAACACCGCCCTTGCCGGAGCCAACCGCCAGAATGCGCGCCACGCCCTCGGGCTTCATCGGGCCTGCCTGCGGCGTGGGATGGCCGCCGATCTTCAACGATGGCGCGGGTTTCGGCGCGGAATGGGCGGTGAGGGCGACGGAAACCGAGGCCACTCCCGGCACACGGCCAACCACGCCTTCGGCGGCACGGCGGAGCGGCTCCATCAGCTTGGCAATCTCGGGGCTGGGTGCCTCGATGACAAACCGCACAGCGCCGCCTTCGATGGTGAGGGCGCGGATCATGTCACGCGAGAGAAGATCGCCCCCGTCCGGAAGCGCCAACTGGCGCAGGGCGGCTTCGATGTCGGATGTTTTGACAGGCATAGGACCCCCACTAATTCACGTCGCGCCTATAGGTGACGCATCGCCCGGCGGATGCAAGGGCTTGCCGAAAGTTGCGCCGGAAAATTCGGTTCTTGCCGAAAATTTCGGCGCGATAAAAAAGGTATACCGAAATTTCCCTTACGTTAATTGCACTTGGCGCATAGCTGCGTTGCAGCAAAATCTATTGTGCACTCGCAGCATTCGACTATCTTCAACTCAACAGAGCGGCACACCAGACGCTCCAACCGAAAGAGACGACGATGACCTACGCAACCGAAATTCTCCACAGCCGCCCGCTCGCAGAGCTGAAGGCCGAGTTGATCGCGCGCTGGACCCGTTACCAGACCTACCGCAACACGATGTCCGAACTGGCATCGCTCAGCACCCGCGAACTGGCCGACCTCGGCTTGAACCGTTCGCAGATCCGCTCGGTGGCTTACGAACACGCCTACGGCAAACACGCCTGAGGCACCAAGATCAGGGTTCTCCTCTCCTCCTCCCTTTGAGGGCCCTGTAAATCCGCGGCGGCATCCGCTCCTCCTCCCTAGGATGCCGCCGCACCTTTTCCCGGCCCGGGATCACAGGGCACGAGATACGCGAAGCTTCTCCTCCTCCCTTTGGAGCTTCGCGGTGCGGCAGATCCCTCCTCCTCCCTCGGGGTCTGGCGCGATACGAGAGCCGGCGATGCCTCACTCCTCCCTCAAGAGGCACCGCCGGCCAACTCGAACCAGATACCGGGCGCTATCTCCTCCCTTTTGGCGCACGGGTGGCAACGGCTCCTCTCCTCCCTCGGAGCCTTTGCGAAACAGAAACGGCGGCCCCCTTCCTCCCTTGGGTGCCGCCGTTTTCTATTTTCAAGTCGGGATTGGGGGCGCTGCCCCCGCCCTGCGGGCTCCCCCGGGATATTTTCAAAGAGAAAGCCGTTTAATGCGTTTCGCTTAAATGTTGAAACGGCCGAAACGCTTGAAGCTTATTATTTGACGCATTTCTTAACCGAAAAAGTCTATCACCTTTTTCTCGAACTGCTCTAGCGGATCAGGCGCGCGGGGAGGTCGGCGAAGGTTTTAGCGCCCATCTGGCCCATGTTGCTTTCGATATCCTTTTTCAGCATCTCGATCAGATGCGGCGGGCCTTCATCGCCCAGAGCGGCGAGGGCGAAATGCCAAGCGCGCCCCAGCATGACGAAATTGGCACCCAGCGCGAGGGCGCGCAGGATGTCGAGGCCGCCTTCGATGCCGCTGTCGAGGATGATCGGCAGGGAGGTTTCGGCACGGATCTGCGGCAGGACATCGATGGAGGCGGGCGCGCCGTCGAACTGGCGGCCTGCGTGGTTCGAGATCCAGATTGCGTCGACGCCTGCGGCTTCGAGCGGTTTGGCATCCGCGGGATTGAGCACGCCTTTGACGAGGAGCGGGCCCTCCCAATTGTCGCGCAGCCATTTGAGATAGTCCCAATCCGGCGAGGTGCGCAGCATATAGCCCACGTGTTCGGTGGAGGAGAGGCCTGTGACCTTCTCGGCATATTGGTCGATGAGGCGCATCCGCGGCATGCCGAGACGCGCGGTTTCCAGCGCCCACTGCGGGCAGCGGGCCACTTGCATCAAAAGGCGCGGCGTGAGGCGCGGCGGCGAGGTGAGGCCGGAGCGGGTTTGGCGCTCACGGCGGCTTGCCACGGGCACGTCGACGGTGAGGATGAGGCCCGAGAAGCCCGCATCTTTCGCACGTTTCAGCATATCGCGGCGGATGCCCTCATCGCGCGGCGGATACATCTGGAACCAGCCGTTACCATCAAGATGCGGGCCAACTTCTTCGGGGGTGCGGCTGGCCACGGTCGAGAGACCATATGGCAGGCCCGCTGTCGTGGCCGCGCGCGCGAGGCGGCGTTCGGCATCGGGCCAGAAGAGGCCGGACATGCCCACGGGCGACACGCCGAAAGGAAGCGCGTGTTTCTTGCCAAAGAGATCGACCGAGAGATCGGGCTTGAACTCACCATGCAGAATCGACGGCATGAAGAGCACGCGATCGAAGCCCGCGCGGTTGCGCAGATGCACGGATTCGGTGCCCGTGGCGCTTTCGAGATATTCGAAGACGAACCAGGGCATCCGGCGGCGCGCGGCGGCTTTCAGATCGGAGAAGGCGGGGTAGCGTTGAAAGAGATCCATGCGCCGAATTGCTACCCTGAAACCCGCGCTTTGCAAGGGGGATCATGCGCTGCGGCACCGAACGGAACATTTGCCGAACAACTCTTTAATTCGGCCGCGAGCCGCGCTAATCTTCCGCCCATGACAGACGCGCCCCTTTCCCTTTCCGCCCGCGCCATGGCGGCCCGCCCTGCCCCCT
>RFUP01000305.1 GCA_009922885.1 Paracoccaceae bacterium | reverse complement strand
CAAAAACCGACCCACTCATGGATGGCGGCTGTGCTGGTCGAGAGATGCTCAACAGTGGGCATCCACCCCGGGATCGCACGACTGTATCGATGAACACGATGATCAGTGGGGGCTGCCGTTACTTTGAACCCCTGCGCGGTGAATAATGCGACCGCGCGCCGCATGTGAAGTGCAGAGGTGACGAGCAATATGTGGGTGGAGTCGGCCGTCAGATTGGAAATAGCAACTGCTTCATCTTGAGTGGTAAGGCTACTCTCCTCAAGCATGATCGCGTTTGAAGGCACACCCAATCGCTCTAGCACGTCTCCAGCAAGACTCGCGGCAGTGACGGGCCCCTGAACTGCACCCCCACTGACAATCACGCGAGACGCTTTTTTTGCCTTCCAGAGTTCAGCTCCGGTGAAAACCCTATCTGATGCATCATTTAAATCGCCCCAGCGACCAAACTTTCCCTCGGCATTAATTCCTCCTCCGAGTACCACAATCACATCACCCTCGGGGAGCTCTTCCGGAGCAAAAGCGGGATAACGGGCTTCCAGGGGCGCGGCAAACATTTCCGGCAGGACGAGTTCGGGGTTATGGCAAAAGGGGCGACCAAGCGGGGTCCGATCCCGCACCGGTCAGAGGCACCGGGCGGGGCGGCGTGCGGCCGCTGACCTCAACCGAATACAGCGCCGCCTGCCCCTGCGCGCCGGGGGTTTCGCGCGTGAACATCAACACCCGCCCATTGGGCGACCATGTTGGCCCCTCATCCAGAAACGAGGCGGTCAGCAACCGCTCTTCGCTGCCGTCGGTGCGCATCACGCCGATATGGAACCGCCCGTCCAACTGCTTGGTAAAGGCGATCAGATCGCCCCGGGGCGACCAGACAGGCGTGCCATAGCGCCCTTGCCCGAAGGAAATCCGCTTCGGCTCGCCCCCGCCCACAGGCATCACGTAAAGCTGCTGCGATCCCGAACGGTCGCTCTCGAACACGATCTGGCTGCCATCAGGGCTGAACGACGGCGCGGTCTCGATCGAGGGCGCCGCAGTCAGGCGCTGTGCTCCCGTACCCGTTACATCCATCCGCCACAGATCGGTATTGCCACCATTCGTCAGCGAAAAGATCACTGTCCGCCCGTCCGGGCCAAAGCGCGGCGCGAAAGCCATATCGCCCTGCGGGATCGGCAGTTCGCGCTTGCCCACACTCGCCACATCCAGCGCATAGATCCGCGGAAAACCGCTCTCATAGCTCGTGTAAAGGATGCGGTCGCCCGTCGGCGAGAAGCGCGGTGCCAACACGATCGCATTGGAATCCGTCAGATACTGAACATTCGCCCCGTCATAATCCATGATCGCCAAGCGCTTCTTACGATCCGCCTTGCCGCCCGTTTCGGCCACATGCACCACGCGGCTGTCGAAATAGCCGCCCTCGCCCGTGATCCGGCTGTAAACCGCATCCGCCACCTTATGTGCCATCCGCCGCCAGCCATCCGCCGTGCCTTGGAACTGCAGGCCTGCGCCCATCTCTTGGCCCGCGAACACGTCATAAAGCCGGAACTTCACCGTGATCTGGTTGCCATTGGCAGAAACCGCCCCCGAAATCAGCGCCTGCGCGTTGATCGCGCGCCAATCAGCAAATTGCACAGGCGCGCCGAAGCTCGAAATCCCGCTGATGAACGCCGAGCTTGGAATTTCGCGAAACAATCCCGTTCCCTGCAGATCCGCCGCCACAACCCGCGCCATTTCGAGCGCTAGCGGGCCAGCGCCCCCCGTTTCTGCCACGAAATTCGGTATCGCGAAGGGCAAAGGCTCGATCACCCCTTCCGTAATCTCGATCCGAAGCGGTCCGTTCTGCGCCATTGCCGGAGCGGCGATCCCCAGCATGCTCAAAGCTAGTGTCAAAGCTCGCAACATCACTTGATCCTCATTTTCTCGGGATTGAATACCATCTCAATCTCCCGCCAATGGTCATATTTTTCACGGGGAAGTTGGAAGCCGCTCGACCCGCAGCGAATAATCGCCCGCCGCGCCGCCTCATAGGCTTGCCCCGCCGCGGCATCGCTGCCGCCTTCGAAACCGATCATCCGAATGGACCCCGTGTTGGGCTTCCCATCCTCGAACATCTCAACCCCAACTGTCACCGTCACGCGTAACGCCTCCGAGGAAAGCGCCCCCACGTTCCAGCACTGTTGCACCGCCACCCGCAGCGCATCCTTCTCGCCCGCCGTCATCGGCGGCCCCGAAGGCGCAGACCCCGTGCCAGAAGCCTCCGCTTGCGCCGTCGCCCCCGCCAAGGCTTCCGCCAAAGCATCCTTCACCGCATCCCGCGCCGCAGGCTTCTCCGCAGGCTTCTCAGCCGGTTTCTCGGCTGCCTTTTCCGCAGGCTTCTCGGCGGGCTTCGCCGCCGCAGGCCGCGTCTTCGGGCGTATCGAAGAAACCGGAGCCGCCGCTGGCTTTTCGGCCGCTTCGGTCACGATCTCGGTCGTGGCCTCTTCCTGCTGAGCCGCATCCTGCTCTTCCACCTTCGGCGCATCAGGGGCTTTTTCTTCCGAAACCGCCTCTTTCGGCACATCTGCCGTTTTCACATCCGGATCGGGCTGCGCCACGGGCACAGGGGCCACACGCGGCACCGGGCGCGGCGCGGGCCGATCCGAGGTTTCAGGGGCCAGAACAACCGTTTCCTGCGGCGGCGGCGCGATCACCGGCGGCGCATCGGTCACTTCCGCCTGCTCTTGCGGCGGCGGCGCTTCCGGCGCGGTTTCCGCCGCAGGCGGCTCCACCGCTTCAGGCTTCGGCGGCTCGGGCCGCACTTCCGGCTTCGGCGGCTCTGGCGCTGCCACCTCTGTTTCTTTCGGTGGCTCTGGCGGTGCCACGGTCTCGGCCAGTTGCGGCGCCCCTGCTCCCGCCACCATCGCCGCGAACTCCTCACCGGAAATCACCGCAACTTCCGTCACTTCAAACGGTTCCGGGGCGGGCGCAAAGCTCCCTCCCACCAGCACCCAGACGATCAGCCCGAGGTGCCCTGCCGCAGAAATGACGTGGCCCTTATGCACCCGCCGCTCCTCAGTTTCCCGCGCCGTCGAGGCGCGGACCACCCGCATCGGTCACAAGCCCGATGTTGGAAAATCCACCGCGATTGAGCGCGCCCATCACTTGCACCACCTGTTCGTAAGGCACCGCCCCATCCGCGCGGAGGAACACACGGTCCCCTTCCCGCTCGGTCGCAATCGCCCGCAAACGGTTCACAAGGTCTTCCAAGGGCACTTCGGTCGTCATGATCGCCACACG
>RFUP01000304.1 GCA_009922885.1 Paracoccaceae bacterium | reverse complement strand
GGGGTGATGATCAGCTTCGTGCCGAAATGCTCCGGCGCAAGGTATGATGCCAAGCGAAGGTTGATCGTCTCGGCCGAAGCCGCACCGCCTGCACCAATGGCCAGTGCGATGGCGCTGGCACGAAACATTTTATTGATAATACCCATTGGTTCTCCTCCCATTTAGGTCGTTAGTGGCCCCTGAAATTCGGGGCGCGTTTTTCCACGAAGGCGGTCATGCCTTCGAGACGGTCTTGGCTGTTGTAGGGATCCGGGCCGACGTTCAGTCGCAGCGCCGCTGCCAGCGGCATCCCCATGGATTTCGTTGAGACTTCTTTGCAACGTCGAACTGTCAGCGGCGCGTTAGCGGCGATGGTGTCAGCCAAGGCGCGGACTGCCGTGCGAACGTCGCCTGCCGGAAGCACATGGTTCAGGAAGCCATGTGTCGTCCCTTCCTGAAGCGTCATCTCGCGGCCCGTGTAGAGCAGCTCTAGCGCCAGCGGGCGGGGGAGGAGCAGCGGCAGCACAACGGACGCAAAATGCGCCCCCATGCCAACCTTGGCCTCCGAGCAAGCAAACCGAAGCGTGTCGGCGGCCAGACGCAGATCACAGGCCATAGCCAGATCCGCTCCCGCGCCCATGCATACACCTTCCAGGCACGCAATCGTTGGCTTGTTGATCTCCATAACCCGCTCAAACGGGTTTCGAGAATCCCCCTTCATGGGGGTAGGAAACCGAATGTCGCCTTTAGCCAGCACGGCCTTGATATCGATCCCCGCACTAAACGCGCGACCGCCCACCCCTGCGAATACAATCACCCGAACATCGTTGCGCGCTTCGGCTTCTTCCGCCAATGCGGCAAGGGCTTGAAAGCCTTCCGGTGCCAGAGCGTTCATACGCTCGGGGCGATTGATCTCGATCCATGCGATGCCACGATCGATCTCCAGCCCAACCCCGTGATCCCGCGCAAGGTCCATCATGCGCGCTTTCTCGGCTCGGCGACGATTGCCGCCCGATTGCGGATAATGCCACCCAACGCCTCGAACCTTGCAACGTCTTCTTTAGCCAGGCCCGCCTCGGCGAACACCTCGTCGGTATCTGCAGCAAAATGGGGAGGCGGCGCGTAGAAGGCACCGGGCGTGCGCAAAAACGTCATGGGTAAGCCGGTGCCGTGATAATCGGGCGTGTCGATCAGCATCCCGTTGGCTTCGACCTGCGGGTGGTTGAACACCTGTTCCAGATTGAGGAACGGCCCGGCAGCCAATCCAGCCCCGAGGATTTCCATCGCCACTTCGTTGGACGACCGGTTCTGGGTGCAAGCGGTGATCGTGGCGTCCAGCGCCTCGCGGTTTTTTACCCTGTCCCCATTTGTCTTGAACCTCGGGTCTTCCGCCGCTTCTGGCGCGCCCAGCACCTGCATCAGCTTGGCAAAGGATCGGTCATTACCTGCACCCGTGAATACCTTGCCATCGGCGCAGGTGTAGGCCCCATAGGGCGCCACCCAATGTTCGGAATTACCAGTAGGGCGCGGAATTTTTCCTGTCGCCATCCAGCCCGCAGCGGCGGGGTGAAGCATCGTCAGGCCTGTGTTATAAAGGCTGACCCCCACATGCTGGCCCTTGCCCGATTGCGTGCGCTCCAAAAGCGCCATCAGGATCGCGTTGACTGCGGAAAGCCCCGTGGCATGGTCGATCAGCGGCAGGCCGATTTTCGTGCCGTCGCTACCTGCTTCACCGTTGATCGAGGCAAGGCCGACAAATCCCTGCACGGCCACGTCATACCCTGCCATGCCCGCCAGCGGGCCTTTATGGCCAAATCCCGTGATCGTGCATTGAACCAGTCGTGGAAACCGCTTGGCCAGTACCTCTTCATAGCCCAGCCCCCATTTCGGCAAGGTGCCAAGTTTGAAGTTGTGAATGAGCACATCTGCCCCTTCGAGCAGCCTCAAAAGAACCTCGCGCCCCGCCTCCTTGCTCAGGTCGAGCGCCACGGAGCGTTTGTTGCGGTTCAGGCCGTTGAAATAGGTGGAACGATCCTCGTCCAGCCGTGCGCCCCAGTTGCGGGTCTCGTCACCGACCGGCGGTTCAACCTTGATGACATCCGCCCCTTGATCCGCAAGCGTCTGGGTGCAAAGCGGCCCCGCATAGACGCGGGTCAGATCGATAACCCTGAGCCCCGCAAGCGGCCCTTGAAGATTACGCGTGCTCACCATTCCATCTCCCTCAAGCGCCGATAAAGGCGGGTGTTTCGCGCTTGGATGCCGCCCGGATCCCTTCGCGAAAATCCGCAGTGGCCATGTGCACGCGCTGTTGCGCCAGTTCATGGGCAAGCGTGCTGCGCACCTCCTCCGCCAAACCTCGGCGCAAGGTCCGGCGCATGTCTTGCACTGCGATCGGTGCGGCGGCGGCAATTTCTGTCGCCAGTTCGAGTGCAGCCGCGCGCTCGTCACCTTGGTCAACCAGCACATCGACCAGACCGATCTCTTTGGCCTGCGTCCCGGTCAACCGGCGGCCGGTGTAAAGCATCATCGCCGCCGCGTTTTGCCCCACCACCCGGGGCAGCGTGGCGCTGATGGCAAAACCGCAATGCATCCCCAGAACCGCGAAATTCGCCGAAAAACGTGCCGCATCGCTGGCAACACGGAAATCAGCCGTCAGGGCAAGGCCAAGTCCGCCACCAATCGCTGGCCCTTGGACAGCAGCGACAATGGGGGTGGCGATTTCGAAAAGGCGCACAGCGTTGCCGTAAAGCGCCTCGGCGATGGCCGCCCCCTCTATCGGGTCAACCCCGCTGCCGAAATCTGCTCCCGCGCAAAACACCTTGCCACTCGCAGCCAGAACGATAGCTCGGCAATTCGGATCGGCATCGAGCACCTGCATCTTCTGCACGAGTGTGTCGATCAAGGTGACATCAAAGAAGTTCAGCGGCGGGCGGTCGATTTCGACAATGCCGACCAAGCCATCACGGCTGACTTTGATTTCGCTCTGCGCATCGCGGCTCATCGGTTCGGGCTCTCCTCTGGTTTCGCGGCGCATCTGCGCGCCGAACATGTTCGTTTTGGGTTCAGCGGCCACCTATGCGGCAACGATCGACGGCCAGAGCGCATCTCCGCCGGCCGCAATCAGCCTTGAGCCCAACTGTTCAGACCACCATTGCTCGCTCTTGGCGGAGGACCGCCATTGCCAAAGCCGGCGCGTGAAGTAATGAAGCGTGTGCTCGTCCGTGAAGCCGATGGCCCCAAAAACCTGATGGGCGATCTCGGTGAAGAGCTGGTGCACGACGCCCTTGTCCA
>RFUP01000303.1 GCA_009922885.1 Paracoccaceae bacterium | reverse complement strand
GACCTCATGGGCTGACCCAAAAAAGCCATTGCCGTTGCCGAGGCCCCCGCCACGGACATCGCATCCCTCGGTTGCGGCAAGCGCCAGATATTCGAGGTTCTGGTCAAGCTGTCCCTGATCGACAACAGGCCCGATCTGGGTCTTTGCGTCCAGCGGGTCGCCGATCCCCAACCCCGTGCGATAGCGCGTGTAACCGTAATTGATCCGCTCGAAACCGTAGCGATTGAACGCGGTCACCGTCAGCCGCCAGACCGCTTCCAAACTCTCCGCCGCCGCAATGGCGTTGATCGCTCCAAGGCAGGCCTCGGCATCCGGATGCGGAAGAAGGCCCGAATCTCTCATTCCAAATTCGCCTGACTTCGCTCCGAGATGAACAGCTGGTTAAAAAACGCGAGCTTCGCCACCGCCTGCGCGGTTGTCTCAACATCTAGCCGCGCCCGCGCCGACTTCAGATGTTTTTCGACCGCCGAGAGCGAAAGCCCCATCAGCACGCAGACATCCTGAAGGCTCTTCCCGTCCGAAATCCAATTCAAGACCTCTCGCTGGCGCGCAGTCAGATCCATCCGCGCCACGGGCAATGGCAAGGTCACGATCCGGGCATGGGCCAGCGTGCAGACCGCAAAAATCAAGTTGCCCTCCTGTTCCCAGATCGCGTCTACATCATCTTGACTCAACTCTGCCTTGGCACAAAGCCCAATCGCTCCCCTCACACGCGAACTGGCCGAAGGGAAACTAATGGAATAACCGGCCCCACTTCCTAACTTATTCATCTTTTCAACGGCTTGCCGCTGTTTTTCGGTCAATTCACGCCGCGCATAGGCATCAGCCATCACCCGCCACGAACAAGCCCCTTCGTGCTTGGAAATCCAGTCATACATCGGCGTCTCGGCATAAAGACCGCTCCCGAAATAGGCCCTACGGAACACGGCATCACGGTTCGAGAGGTAAAGCACATCCTCCGGCGCCCCCACATTCCGCCCCTGCAGAAAAAACGTCAGCCCGTAATTCACCCGATCGAACCCGAACCCTGCAAGCGCCACCACCAAAGCCGCCCAAACCTCGTCAACGCTCGGTGCGCGCGCAATCGCGCTCAGCGCTTCCGCCGCCCATGACCCTTTTATCGGCTCGATCCCTGCTCCCATACGCACCTCCCGTGCCCTGGTAAGCCTGATGCTGCCGCCCACCCCCCACAAGTCAGGAACCTCCTACCTCCCGCCAATCCCTGCTAGGGCTTGAAAATGCACGCCTCCCGCGCGAGATAGACAGAAAGCAGGAGCAAAACGCATGGCCCTACCGGTGCGGGATCAGTTGAAATATTGGGGCATCGCGGCAGCGGTTCTCAGCGTCGTGCTCTACTGGCTTGGCGATGTGATCCTCCCCTTCGTGCTGGGCGGTGCTCTCGCTTACCTGCTCGACCCCGTCGCTGACCGCCTCGAACGCCTCGGTGCCAGTCGCGGCGCGGCCGTCGGCATCATCACCACCGCCGCCTCGCTCGTCTTCGTGATCATGGCCCTCCTCGTAGTGCCTACGCTGATCCAGCAATCCATCTCGCTCTTCGAAACCGCCCCCCAACTCGCGCAGGATCTTCAAGGCTTCTTCGCCCAGCATTTCCCCAGTATCTTCGACGCCGACAGTGTCTTGCACCAATCGCTGCAAAGCGTCGGCCAGACCGTGAAATCCAAAGGCGGCGAGCTTCTCAACACAGTCCTCTCCTCCGCGCTTTCACTCATCAACGTCGTAGTGATCCTCGTCGTCGTGCCCGTCGTCACCGTTTACCTCCTCTACGATTGGGACCGGATGGTCGCTGAAATCGACAAGCTTCTCCCCCGCGATCACGCTCCGATCATCCGCCAGGTCGCCCGCGAAATCGACGATGTGCTTGCCTCCTTCATCCGCGGCATGGGCACCGTCTGCGTGATCCTCGGCCTCTATTACGCCTTCGCCCTCATGGCCGTCGGCCTGCAATTCGGCCTTGTGGTTGGGGCCTTCGCAGGGCTCATCACGTTCATTCCTTATGTCGGCTCCCTCCTCGGTGGTGCCCTCGCCATCGGCCTCGGGCTCTTCCAGTTCTGGGGCGACTGGTTCACCATCGGCCTCATCGCCGCGATCTTCGTCTCGGGTCAGTTCGTCGAAGGCAACTTCCTTACCCCCCGCCTCGTCGGCTCCTCGGTCGGTCTCCATCCGGTCTGGCTGATCTTCGCCCTTTCGGTCTTCGGCGCGCTCTTCGGCTTCGTCGGCATGCTCGTCGCGGTGCCACTCGCCGCCGCGATCGGCGTGATTACCCGCTTCCTCATCCGTCAATACCAAGACAGCCGCCTCTATCGCGGGCTGGCTGAAAAGGACAATTCGCAGTGATCCGCCAACTCAGCTTCGATCTGCCCGTGCGAACCGCGCTCGGGCGCGAAGACTTCTTCGTCTCCCCTGCAAATGCCTTTCCCGTTGCCATGATCGAGAACTGGCAGAACTGGCCTGCGCGGAAACTCGTCCTCACGGGGCCGGAAGGTTCGGGAAAAACCCACCTCGCGCATGTTTGGGCCGCCCGCTCGGGCGCGCAGATCATCTCCGCCCAGTCTTTGGCGGGCAGCGATATCCCGAGCCTCTGCACCACGGCAATTGCCATCGAGGATGCAGATCACATCGCCGGCCACCCGGAAGCCGAAGAGGCGCTCTTCCACCTCCACAACCTCGCGCTTGCCGAAGGCCATCCGCTCCTCTTCACGTCCACCAAAGCGCCGAATGCTTGGGGTATCACACTCCCCGATCTGAGCTCTCGCATGGAAGGCACGCCCGTCGCCGCCCTAGAACAGCCGGACGATACGCTCCTTGCCGCCGTTATCATGAAGCTCTTCGCGGATCGCCAGATCGTGCCCACCGCCGAAACGATCCCCTATCTCGTTTCCCGCATCGACCGCTCCTTCGCCACCGCCCGTGCCATGGTCGCGCAAATTGACCAGACCGCGCTTGACCAGGGCCGCGCGATCAACCGCAAACTCGCCTCTGAAATTCTCGCAAATTTCGCCTGATCTGGACATTCCAGCACGCGCTCGTCACTCTGGACATATAGGCGTTACATTCGCCCCCCAGAGCAGCGTACATGACACAACCAGACTTTCTTCATTCGCCCTTTCCCGCCGCCACAGACCTGCCGGATCTCGACCGCACAGGCCCCGGTCGGTTTTTTAACCGCGAATTAAGCTGGCTGGGATTTAACTGGCGCGTGCTGGAAGAGGCGGAAAATCCGCGCGTGCCCCTCCTTGAACGCGTGCGCTTC
>RFUP01000302.1 GCA_009922885.1 Paracoccaceae bacterium | reverse complement strand
GGTATAGGATAAGCAACATGGTAATCGACGAAATAATCAATAAGCTGCTCGAATTGAGCGAGCGCGATGCGTCACAGGTTTTGGCGGAATTGGAAACAAGTCTGGCAAGCTCCGCTGAGATAACACCAGAAATTTCAATTGTTGTTTCCTATATAGCGGGCGTCGAAGACGCCCTGACCGGGACCGCAGGTCGACCCGAATATGATCTTCGGTTGCGTGATTTTGTTGCTCAAGCCAAAGGCAGCATTTCGGATACAGGTCGCTCTATCGGGGACGCCGCCATGGATAATCTCATATCCCAAGCAAGAGAAGACGGTTAGGTCTCAAAGCCACCCTCGCCTAAACCGGACATTGGCGCACTTGCAGCGAATTGGCGCTTTGTCCCGCTCTTCAGACTTTCGCCGCACGCAGAACGAATTCACACAATGCGGACTTTCCTGTCATACGGCGATGATGCCCCAATGGTCGTGATCCGGCTATCGTGACATCGTTTTCCCTCACGAGACCGGGAAAGACCCTTCGCTGCGAGCGCGTTGGTTTTTCGGTCATCGAAACAAGCTTTCTCCAGCAGCCGGTTTTCAGGCGCGCAGCGGACAGCCGACCTCCCGAGCGGAGGTTCGAATGACGGCTTCATTCCTGGTTGGTCGAACTGCCTAGGCCTTGGCCAGGACCAGATCGAATTCGACTCTCAGGAAGCGCTCGGTGACCTTGCCGGACAAGGCAAAACCTTCGGGGAAATCCTGTGGTTGGTGTTCGGTGTAGTGCATCACCAGATCCGCGCGAACGCCAAAGACCGTATCCTCGTCAAGATAGGGATCGTCATCCGGGAACACCTCGGTCACCAGGGCGCGGTGACCGGGGGCCTCGACGATGAGATGCAGGTGGGACGGGCGCCAGGGATGCCGACCGGCGGCGCGCAGGATCTCGCCCACCGGGCCATCGTCGGGCACCGTATAGCTGACCGGACGGGCCGTGGTGAACGCATAGCGGCCGTTCTGGTCGGTCGTCATCAGGGCATGAAAGGAGTGGATGTCCTGATCGGGATCCTGGCTGGAATACATCCCGTTGGGCGCCGTCTGCCAGATGTCGAGCGTCGCCCCGGCAATCGGGTTGCCGGCGGTGTCGCGCACATGGCCTTCGACCAGCAGGGTGATGCCGTCGAAATCGCGTTTCATGTCGCCCCCTATTGCCAAGGGTGGCGGGTTCGAGACATGGAACGGGCCCAACACCGACGAGCTTGTCGCGTCCGGCCGCGAATGCAGCATGTCGACCAGCGAAGACAGGCCAAGCACATCCGATAACAGCACGAACTCGTTGCGCTCGGGCGTGGTGATCCGGCCAGCCCATTCGACGAACTCGAGCCCCTTTCGCCATTCCTCGTGGGTCAGGTTCACCTCGCGGGCGAAATCGTGCAGGTGCCGGGCCAGCGCGGTTAGGATTTCGCGCACCCGCGGATCGGTCTGTTCGCCCAGATACCCGGCGAAAACCTCGGTGATGTTGTCTTTTGTCACGTGCCGCATGAGAAAATCCTTTCATCTGAGCATGGCGCAGGGCGCTGAAAGCGGCCCCTCGCACCCTGTCATAGTTGCCCCTGCTAGGCCGAGGCCGGCATGGCCTCGTCGATCACCGGGCTGGCGCAAATTCCTATCCCTTCGATTTCGACCTCGACGGTTTCGCCCGGGCGCAGCCAGCGCTGCGGTGACTTGGCATGGCCGACCCCGGGGGGCGTGCCCATGGCGATCATATCGCCCGGGCGCAGGGTGGCGAATTCCGAGATCGCCTCGATGGTGCGGGCCACCGACCACAGCATGTCCGATGTCGTGGCGCTTTGCAGGATCTCGGTGCCGACCCGGCTTTCGATCTTCAGCCCCTCGGCGCCTTCGGGCAGTTCGTCCGGGGTCACGACGATGGGGCCGACCGCGCCGGTGGCGTCGAAATTCTTGCCCGCCGTCCATTGATGGGTCTTGCGCTGATACTCCCTAACCGATCCGTCGTTGAAGATCGTGTAGCCGAAGATATGGTTCAGCGCGTCGGCCTGCGGGATGTGTTTGCCGCCCTTGCCGACAATCACCATCAGTTCGGCCTCATAGTCGAGCTGCTCGGAACAGGCGGGCCGTATCATCGGCGCCCCCGCCGGCATCAAGGAGCTTGGCCCGCGCAGGAAGAACACCGGGTAGGAGGGTATATCGTATCCACCCTCCTTGATGTGATCGACATAATTGAGCCCCAGGCAGATGGTCATTCCGGGCGATTGCACCGGCAGCGCCGGGGTGACCGACGCCAGCGGCACCGCCGGCCCCGAGGCCGCCAGGTCCGCGATCTCGGCCGCGGTCATGCCCGCGCCGATCAGGCCGGCCAGATCGGGGCCGACCCTGGGGTCGAGTGCGCTCAGGTTCACCGCGCCCCGATCGGTCAGCAGAAAAACCGCCGTGCCTTGGGTTGTTTGTCCGACGATGTATCGCATCTGGGTTCTCCTATTGCGCGCGGTTGGGGGTGAACAGAATACGGGCCCGCACCAGCAGCGCCAGCGCGACGGCAAGGGATGGGCCATGGATCCAGGGATCGGTCGACAGGATCAAGAGCGACAGCGCCAGCCGCGTGCCGATTTCCCAATAGGCCAGCCTGCCCATGTCGAACCGCGACAGCGCGCTGGCCAGCAGGTAGAGCGCAACCACAAGCCGCCCGAGAATCCAGACCAGCGGGCCCAGGTGGATATCGCCGTCATAGCCGGGCAGATATCGCGATGCCCCGGCCATGGTATCCGGGTTCAGCACCGCCGCCGGAACCAGCAGGATCTCGGGATAGAAGGCAAAGACGAAGGGGATCACGAACATCACCACACCCGAGCGCACCGCCGAAAAGCTGGTGGCGATCGGATCGGCCCGGGTGATGGTCGAGGCGGCATAGGACGCCACCGCCACCGGCGGCGTGATGGCGCTGGCGCAGGCAAAGTAGAAGATGAACATATGCGCCGTGAAATGGGCGATCCCGAGCCCCACCAGCAAGGGCCCCATCAGCAGGGCGGCATTGATATAGGCGGGCACGGCCGGCATCCCCATGCCCAGCAGAATCGCGAGGATCATGGTCACGAAGAGCGCCAGGAACTGGAAGATGATAGGCGCCGAGCCACCCAGATCGACGGCGCGCAGCCAGCCCAGAACATCGAGCGCCACGAAACTGGCGAGCCCGGTCAGGTTGAGGCTGACATCGATCACCGAAACCGCCAGGAACATCAGGTAGAGCGTCGAGATCGTAACGCCGGCGTCGGCCAGCGCATCGGCCAAAA
>RFUP01000301.1 GCA_009922885.1 Paracoccaceae bacterium | reverse complement strand
TTTCTCTTTCCGAAATATCCCCGCCGGAGGCACCCCGAGGTGGCGCAATGCGCCACCGAGATACTCAGCGCGGCGAAGCCGCACCATTTAATTCCTAGGAAACGCCCCGCCCGCGCCCCGCTTGACGGGGAAGCGTTATGACGCTTGCCATACGCAATCCATACACAATCCATACCCTTCGGAAATCGGTTTTCTCGCCTCCGTTGACCCGCTCAGAAAAACAAAAAAGGCGGGGCAAACCCCCGCCTTTTCCCTTGGATTCCGGTCCGTTTTCAGACCCCGAGGCACCAGCGCATCACCGCTTTCTGCGCGTGGAGCCGGTTTTCGGCCTCGTCGAAAATCACCGAATTCGGCCCATCCATCACATCGCTCGTCGCCTCGTCATCGCGGTGCGCGGGCAGGCAATGCATGAACAGCGCGTCGGGCTTCGCCTGCCCCATAAGATGGGCGTTCACTTGGTAGGGCCGCAACTGGTTGTGGCGGCGCTCGCGGGCGGATTGCGGATCGTGCATGCTGACCCAAGTGTCCGTCACCACCAGATCCGCCCCCGCCACCGCCTTGTGCGGGTCGCGCTCGATGGTCACGGGCCGACCTTTCGAGGCCGCATAGTCAAGCCAGACACGTTCCGGATCGAGCGTCTCGGGGCCGGTAAAGGTCAGATCGAACCCGAACTGCCCCGCCGCATGGGCAAAGGAGGCAAAAACATTGTTCCCGTCGCCCGACCAAACCACCTTTTTGCCAGCAATATCACCACGATGCTCCTCATAGGTCATGACGTCCGCCATGATCTGGCAAGGGTGCGTGCGGTTGGTTAGGCCATTGATCACCGGAACATCGGAATATTCCGCCATTTCGAGCAAAGTCTGCTCTTCGAAAGTGCGGATCATGATCAGATCAACATAGCGCGATAGCACGCGAGCGGTATCGGCGATGGTTTCGCCATGGCCAAGCTGCATATCCGCACCCGACAGCACCATAGTCTGCCCGCCCATCTGGCGGACGCCCACGTCGAAGGAAATACGCGTTCTGGTGGAGGGTTTTTCAAAAATCAGCGCAACCATCCGGCCTTTCAGCGGCTGATCGTCGTCGGCTGCCCCTTTCGGGCGCCCGTTGCGGGCGGTTTTCATCGCGCGGGCGGTGTCGATCATGCTCCGGAGTGCGGCGGTGTCAGTCTTATGGATATCAAGAAAATGGTTCATTGGTTCAGTCTTTCGTCATCCGCGAGCCGGGGGCGCTGCCCCCGGACCCCCGGGATATTTCAGCCAATATGAACGCAGGGTCAGCCTGCCTTGGCGGTTTCGAGAGCGGTGGCCGCAGTATCGAGGCGGGCCAGCGCTTCGGTGACTTCGGCATCGGTGAGAGTGAGGGGCGGCAGAAGCCGCAGCACATTATCAGCCGCGGCCACAGTCAGCACGCCTGCGTCATAGCCCGCTTTCACGATATCGGTATTCGCCGCTTTGCACTTCAGGCCCAGCATCAGGCCCTGACCGCGCACGCTTTCGAACACATCGGGGTGGCGCGCAACGAGGCTTTCGAGGCCTTGGCGGAGACCGCCGGAGATGCGGTTCACTTCGGCGAGGAAGGACGGTGCCGAGACGATTTCGAGCACTTTCGCGCCCACCGCGCAGGCCAGCGGATTGCCGCCATAAGTGGAGCCATGGGTGCCTGCGATCATGCCGCTGGCTGCGTCTTCCGTGGCCAGCACCGCGCCCAGCGGAAAGCCACCGCCGATACCCTTGGCGACCATCATGATATCGGGCGTGACCCCTGCCCATTCATGAGCAAAGAGGCGACCCGTGCGGCCGACACCGCATTGCACTTCGTCGAAGATGAGGAGCGTGCCGGTCTCGTCGCAGAGATCGCGTAGACCCTTCAGGCATTGATCCGGCACCGGGCGAATGCCGCCTTCGCCCTGCACGGGTTCGATGATCACGGCGCAGGTCTGGTTCGTGATCGCCGCGCGCAGCGCATCGTGATCGCCCCATTTCAGCTGTTTGAAACCGGGCATCAGCGGGCCGAAGCCCTTGACCATTTTTTCCGATCCGGCCGCCGCAATCGCGCCTGTGGAGCGGCCATGGAAAGCCCCCTCGAAAGCAATGATTTCAATACGTTCGGGGTGGCCCTTCTCGTAGTGGTACTTCCGCGCCATCTTGATCGCCAACTCTGCGGTTTCCGTGCCGGAGTTGGTGAAGAAGACGGTGTCGGCGAAGGTCTTGTCGGTCAGCATCTCCGCGAGCTTTTCCTGCTCGGGGATCTTGTAGACGTTCGACACATGCCAGAGTTTCTGTGCCTGTTCGGTCAGGGTTGCCACCAGTTCCGGATTGGCATGGCCCAGCGCGTTCACCGCGATGCCCGAACCCAGATCGAGGAAGCGTCGGCCATCTGCCTCGATCAGCCAAGCGCCTTCGCCTTTGACGAAGGAGAGCGGAGCGCGGTTATAGGTCGGCAGAACGGACGGGATCATCAGGATCATCCTTTATGGAATGGCGGACTGGCCCAAACGGGGCGAAATCCAATGAACAGGTTCGGGATGGGACGCGCAAGAGCGCATAGGCGGAACGGGCCGAAAACGCGGATCAGGCGCGTCGGCGTCGGGTGGCAATGCAAAGGGTTGCTACGTGTTCCATGCGCGCCCTTTAGCGCGCTTTTTGGAAAAATCATAGGTCGAATTTGCCCCCCATTGCGCCTGTGGCCACAAAGCCGCACAAGGGCACATGACACCGCGCCCCAATCCTCGTCTTGCCATCTTGTTGATGCTCTCGGCCACGGCTTTCATCGCCGCAACGACGCTTTTGGCCAAGGCTATCGGCTCGGGGCGTTTGGGTGCGCCATTGCATCCTTTGCAGGTGAGCCACGGGCGCTTCCTCTTCGCGTTTCTTGCCATTGGTGGCGTCGCACTCTTGAAGCGCCCAACCCTCGGGGCGCCGCATTTGCCGCTGCATCTTGGCCGCACCGCTTTCGGGTGGCTCGGGGTCACGCTGATGTTTGCGGCTGCCGCGCGCCTTCCCTTGGCAGATGCCACGGCGATCAGCTTTCTCAATCCGGTCTTCTCGATGATCCTCGCGATCTTCTTTCTGGGCGAAACCGTGGGGCGTGTGCGGTGGAGTGCAGCGGGCATTGCCCTCATCGGCGCGCTCATTCTCTTGCGCCCGACGCCTGCGGCCTTTCAGCCCGCTGCGCTTCTGGCCTTGGGCGCGGCCGTGGTGCTTGGGGCGGAGATCATCTTCATCAAACGCCTTTCCGGGCGCGAGGCTCCGTTCCAGATCCTGCTCGTCAACAACGCTATCGGCC
>RFUP01000031.1 GCA_009922885.1 Paracoccaceae bacterium | reverse complement strand
CAAAACCGCATTCGGCGTGTCGACCTTGTCGAAGATAAACTAACAATCATGTGAGGCATACACATGCCTGTCATGAAACTAAGAAGGAACGAAACCAAAATGACAGACAACTTTAGCCAAGAAAAGAAACTTGCAAGTGATTGGTTTCGCACTTTACGGGATCAAATCGTAATGGCATTTGAAGATTTGGAACAATCTCATGATCGAGGTCCTTTTGCCGATCTTGAGCCCAAATCGTTCGAGGTAAAACAAACCAAGCGAACAAGTGATGATGGCACCGATGCAGGTGGTGGATTGATGTCCGTTCTGCGTGGTGGTCGCGTATTTGAAAAGGTGGGCGTCAACGTCTCCACGGTTTTCGGCACCCTCAATCCCCGCGCCCAGAAAGCCATGGCCGCGCGCGGCGTGCCCGGCATCGAAAGCGATCCGCGGTTCTGGGCCTCGGGCATTTCCCTCGTCGCCCATATGCAAAATCCCCACGCCCCCGCCGTGCACATGAACACCCGCATGTTCTGGACCCCCGGCGCATGGTGGTTCGGCGGCGGCTCCGACCTCAACCCCTGCCTCGAATACGAAGCCGACACGGCGCATTTCCACGCCACCCAGAAAGCGCATCTGGATCCGCACGGCACCGCTCTCTACCCCACCCTGAAAGCCTGGGCGGACGAGTATTTCTTCGTCCCCCACCGGGGCCGCGCGCGGGGCGTCGGCGGCATCTTCATGGATGATCGCAACACCGGCGACTGGGAACAGGATTTCGCCCTGACCCAAGACATCGGCCGCGCCTTCCTGCCCGCCTATCTGCCCCTCGTCGAGAAACGCCGCGTGCAAGACTGGAGCGAAGCCGACAAGGAAGCCCAACTCGTCCATCGCGGCCTCTATGCCGAATATAACCTCGTCTACGATCGCGGCACCAAGTTCGGGCTGGAAACCGGCCATGATGCCAATGCCGTTCTGATGAGCCTGCCACCCCTGGCCAAATGGATCTGAGCGCGCTTCCCCTCGCCACTGTCGCAGGCTTCGCGCTCACCTCGTTCCTGATCGAGCTGACCCCCGGCCCCAACATGGCGTGGCTCGCCATCGCCACCCTGACCACGGGGCGTGCCAACGGCTTTGCTGCCGTGGCCGGGATCGGCCTCGGCCTTCTCGCCGTCGGCATCGCCGCCGCGCTTGGCCTCGCGGCGCTGATCACCGCCGTGCCCTCGCTCTATCAAACCCTGAGATGGGCTGGCGTCGCCTACCTTCTGTGGCTCGCCTATGATGGCTGGAAAAGCGCAGGCGACCCGCCGGAAGAGGCCTTGGCCAGCACCAAACGCGCGCAGTATTTCCGTCGGGGCCTGATCACCAACCTCCTCAATCCGAAAGCCGCCGTGTTCTATCTCGCGGTGCTGCCGCCCTTCCTGCCGGAAAATGCAGGCCTCTCGGAAACGCTCACGCTCTCTTTGGTCTATGTCGCGGTCGCCACGGCGGTGCACGCAGGCATCGTGGCACTAGCCAGCCTCGCCGCACCTCTTCTCACCTCGGACCGGAAACGCACGATCACAGCGCGCGTTCTCTCCGCGCTCCTCGCCTTGGTCGCGCTCTGGTTCGCGTGGAAGACGCGGTAAGTAGAACTCCGCACCAGCCCACACCCCCTTGCCTTCCCTGCCGTTCCCGCCTTTCCTGCAAGCGGGAGATCAGGGAGACAGAGATGGCCAAACTAGCCCTCGTAACAGGCGCCGCCCGCGGCATCGGCCTTGCCACATCGAAGCTGTTTCTAGCCGATGGCTGGCACGTCGTGATGCTCGACCGCGATGCGGATGAACTCGCCAGCGCCGCCAAAGGCCTCGACGGCGCGGTCCCCCTCGTCGCCGATGTCTCCATCCCCGAAGACGTGGAACGCGCCGTGGTCGAAGTCGCCAAACACGGGGCGGGCCTTTCAGCCCTCGTCAATAACGCAGGCGTCGCCGATTTCGGACCCATCGAAGACACCACCTTCGCCCGCTGGCGCCGCGTGATGGACACCAACCTCGACGGCGTCTTCCTCATGAGCCAGGCCTTCACGCCAATGCTGAAAGAGGCCAAAGGCGCCATCGTCAACATCGCGTCGATCTCGGGCCTCCGCGCCTCCACCCTCCGCGTGGCCTACGGCACCTCGAAAGCGGCTGTCATGCACCTGACCCAGCAACAAGCGGCCGAGCTTGGTGAATTCGGCATCCGCGCCAATTGCGTCTGCCCGGGCCCTGTGCGCACCAAACTCGCCATGGCCGTGCACAGCCCCGAAATCATCGCCGCCTATCACGACGCAATCCCACTCAATCGCTACGGCAGCGAAGAGGAAATCGGCAACCTGATCCATTTCCTCTGCTCGGACAAAGCCAGTTACGTCACGGGTCAAATCATCGCCGCCGACGGTGGGTTCGAAAGCACGGGCATCGGCCTTCCGGCTCTGCGGACGTAAGCAGGGGGGCGCTGCCCCCCTGACCCCCCGGGATATTTTCGCCAATATGAAATGACTGTCATTTCTCTTTCTGAAATATCCCCGCCGGAGGCCACCTGAGCCAGCGACCAAGGGTCGCTGGCGAGGCGAACAGGGCGGCGAAGCCGCGCGTTTGAAACAGCCGTTGACAGCCCCTCCCCGAGCGATGGATGCTCATGCCATGAGCACATCCAATACCCCCCGCGCCATCGTCGAAACGCCCGATATGGGTATCACCTTATCCGACGGCTGCCGCCTTTCGGCGCGGGTCTGGATGCCCGAAGATGCCGCCTCTGATCCCGTCCCGGTGATTCTCGAATATCTTCCCTATCGCAAGCGCGATGGCACCTGTGCGCGTGATGCCCTGACGCATCCGTGGTTCGCCAAGCGCGGATATGCCTGCCTTCGCGTTGATATGCGCGGGAACGGCGATAGCGAAGGGGTGATGGAGGACGAATATACCGCCCAAGAGCTTTCCGACGCTTGCGAGGTGATCGCATGGGCCGCCGCGCAGCCGTGGTGCAACGGGAATGTCGGGATGATGGGCATCTCTTGGGGCGGCTTCAACTCCCTGCAGGTCGCGGCACTCGAGCCTCCCGCCCTCAAGGCAATCATCACGCTTTGCTCCACGGTCGACCGCTACGCCGATGACATCCACTACAAGGGCGGGTGCCTTCTGAACGAGAACCTCGGCTGGGGTGCCACCATGTGGGCCTATTCCTCCCGCGCCCCGGACCCGGCGCTCCGCGAGGATTGGCGCGATCTCTGGATGCAGCGCCTTGAGAACGAGCCGTTCCTGCCCGCGGTCTGGCTCCGCCACCAGAACCGCGATGCTTATTGGCAACATGGCTCGGTCTGCGAGGATTATTCGAAGATCAAGGCCAAGACACTGGCCATCGGCGGCTGGGGCGACAGCTACAAGAACGCCGTCCCGCAACTCGTCGAAGCGCTGCCCGGTGCCAAAGGCATCGTCGGGCCTTGGGTGCATAAATACCCGCATTTCGCCGTGCCCGCCCCGCGCATCGGCTTCCTGCAAGAGGCCGAGCGCTGGTGGGCGCGTTGGCTGAAGGATGAACCGACGGGGGTCGAGAACGATCCCGATTACACCGTTTACCTGATGGATGGCGTGCGCCCTGCCACGTGGTATCTCGAACGGGCGGGCAACTGGATCACCCCCGAGGCCCAGAATGACCGGATCAAGGCGCTCTACCTCAACGGCACGGCTCTCGCCGATCTGCCCGGCACGGTCTCGGCGCTCATCGCCTCGCCCCAGCACACGGGCGGCGATGCGGGCGAATATTGCGCGATCTGGCTCGGCCCCGAGATGCCCGGTGACCAGCGCGCCGATGATGCGCTTTCCGCCACTTGGGACACCGCCCCGCTCACCGAGGATCTGGCGCTTTCCGGCGCGCCGAAACTCACGCTCCGCCTCACTTCCGACAAGCCCTTGGCGCAGGTCGCGGTGCGCCTCAACCATGTCCATCCCGATGGCGCGTCTACCCGCATCACCTATGGCGTGCTGAACCTGAGCCGTCGCAACGGCTTCAACGTGCCCGATCCGCTGCCCGTGGGTGAGGAGCTTGAAATCGAGGTGCCACTCGATCACATCGCCTATCGCGTGCCCGCCGGCCACCGCCTGCGCGTGGCCGTGTCGAACGCCTATTGGCCGCTCCTCTGGCCCATGCCCGAGGCTGGCACGCTCTCTGTCTCGGGCGGGTCGCTCGATCTGCCGCATGTCGATCTGCCGCGTGGCGATCAGCGGGTCTTCCCCGATCCCGATGCCGAGGAACCCTGGGCCATCGAGGACATCCACCAAGGCGAGAACAGCCGCCGCGTGATCACCGATATGAAGACGGGCGAGATCAGCCTTGAGATCATCGACGACTTCGGCGTGCGTCGCGATCTGGTGCACGGGCTCATTTCCGGCAGCGTCGCGCGCGAGCTTTGGACCATCCATCCCGATGACCCTCTCTCTGCCCGTGGCCAGACCCATTGGACCGAGATGATGGAGCGCGATGGAATCGTTCTGCGCACCGAAACGTTCACAGAAATGTCGTCTGACGCCGATAATTTCTATCTCGCGGGGCGTATCGAAGCCTATGAGGGCGAAGAACTCTTTTATTCCAAGGATGTAAGTGAAACGGTCCCTCGGGACCACCGCTGAAAAACGATAAGTCCAGTTTCAGGATTTTTCTTGATAACTGGGGAGTGATGGGTTTTCATTGACTCATCAGTCAATGTCACCGGACAAACCGGGGCGCCAACAGGAAGCCAATAGGGAGGCTACCATGAACGATCGTGATCGCGAGATCCAACACTTCACCAAACTTGCCGCGAAGGGTCGGATGACCCGTCGTGAATTCGTGGGCCGCATGGCGGCGCTCGGTGTGACGGCTGCGATGGCCAACACCCTGCTTTCCACGGCCGTGAAAGCTGCAGGCCCCAACAAGGGTGGCACGCTGAAGATCGGCTCCACCGGTGGTGAAAGCACCAACACGCTCGATCCGGCACTCGCCGCGAGCCAAGTGCCCTACCACAACCTTCACGCTTTCGCAGAAACCCTCGTGGAAGTGAAATCCGACGGTTCGATCGACCCGCGCCTCGCGGAATCGGTGGAATCCTCGCCCGACGCGAAAACCTGGCGCTTCAAGATCCGTTCGGGCGTCGAGTTCCATAACGGCAAGTCCGTGACGGCACAGGACGTGATGCGCACCATCGAGCGTCACTCGAACGAAGAGTCGAAGTCGGGCGCGCTCGGCATCGTCAAGGGCATCGAGTCGATGTCGGTTGATGGCGACACCTTCGTGATGAACCTCCACACCGCCAACGCCGACCTTCCGTACCTGATGGCGGACTATCACCTGATGATCCAGCCCGACGGCGGCTTCGACAATCCGGCAGCCGGTATCGGTTCGGGCGCTTACATGCTCGTCTCCGACGAACCCGGTGTGCGCCACCTCTTCAAGAAGAACCCGAACTACTGGGATTCCTCGCGTGGCCACGTTGATGAAGTCGAAATCATCGTCATCAACGATGCGACGGCCCGTATGGCGGCGCTCCAGTCCGGTCAGGCGCATATCGTCAACCGCGTTGACCCGAAAGTTGCAGGCCTCCTGAGCCGTGCACCGGGCGTGCGTGTGGAAAACGTGGGCGGCCCCGGCCACTACGTGTTCATCATGCATTGCGATACCGCACCGTTCGACAACAACGACCTGCGTCTGGCGCTCAAGTATGCGATCAACCGTCAGGAAATGGTCGACAAGATCCTCATGGGCTTCGGTTCGGTCGGCAACGACTTCCCGATCAACGCTTCCTACCCGCTCTTTGACAGCGCGATCCCGCAGCGTGAATACGACGCCGCGAAAGCCGCTGAGCACTACAAGAAGTCGGGCCATGACGGTTCGCCGATCATCCTGCGCGTTGCCGATGGTGCCTTCCCGGGTGCCGTTGATGCCGCCGCTCTCTTCCAGCAATCCGCAGCCGCCGCTGGCATCCCGCTCGAAATCAAGCGCGAGCCGAACGACGGTTACTGGTCGGAAGTCTGGAACAAGCAGCCCTTCTGCGCCTCCTACTGGGGCGGTCGCCCGGTGCAGGACCAGATGTATTCCACCGCCTATCTCTCCACGGCAGACTGGAACGACACCAAGTTCAAGAACGCCGATTTCGACGCCAAGCTGCTCGCAGCCCGCGCCGAACTGGACGACACGAAGCGCAAGGCCCTCTACAGCGAAATGGCCAACATGCTGCGTGACGAAGGCGGCCTGATCTGCCCGATGTTCAACGACTATGTCGATGGCCTCTCGGAAAAAGTTCAGGGCTGGGAAAAGGACGGCACCGGCGAGCTTATGGGCGGCCGCGCCAGCCAAGTCTGCTGGCTCGCCTGAGCCTCGGTGCACGATAGATGCATCCGATCCTGAAACTGGTGCTCCAGCGCTTAGCGCTGGGGTGCCTCCTCCTTGTCGCGGCCTCCGCGCTGATCTTCGCCGGGACAATGATCCTGCCGGGCGATGTGGCGCAGTCGATCCTCGGCCAATCCGCAACCCCGCAAGCCCTTGCGAACCTCCGCGCCGAGCTTGGCCTCGATGTGCCCCCTGTGCAGCGCTATTTCGACTGGCTGGGCGGCGTCCTCCATGGCGATCTGGGCACCTCGCTCACCAACCGCCTCGACATCGCGGACACCATGGGCAAACGCCTCGGCAACACGCTTTTCCTCGCCTTCTGGGCTGCCATCATCTCGGTACCGCTGGCGATTTTCCTCGGCCTCCTCGCTGTGCGCTACGAAGGCCGCTGGCCCGACAAGCTGATCTCCGGCGTCACCTTGGCCTCGATCTCGATCCCCGAATTCCTGATCGGCTACGTGCTGATCTACTTCATCGCCGTGAAACTGCGCCTCTTCACCACGGTCGCCATGATCAATGACGGCATGTCGCTGGGCGAGAAACTCAACGCCATCGCCCTTCCGGTGATCGTGCTCACCCTCGTCGTGCTCGCCCATATGATGCGCATGACCCGCGCCGCCATCCTCAACGTGATGCAATCGGCCTATATCGAAACCGCCGAATTGAAGGGGCTTTCCTCCTTCAAGGTCATCGCTCGTCACGCCTTCCCCAACGCCATCGCCCCCATCGTCAACGTGGTGATGCTGAACCTCGCCTATCTCGTCGTCGGCGTCGTCGTGGTGGAGGTGGTCTTCGTCTATCCCGGCATGGGCCAGTATCTCGTCGACCATGTGGCGAAACGGGACGTGCCCGTGGTGCAGGCCTGCGGCCTTGTCTTCGCCGCCGTCTACATCTGCCTCAACATGATCGCAGACATCGTCTCGATCCTCTCGAACCCGCGACTGAGGCACCCGAAATGATGCGTATGCCCGTCTCGGCCATGATCGGCCTCTTTTTCACCGCGCTTTACTTCCTTGCCGCGATCTTTGCTCCCGTCATCGCCCCCTACGGCATGGCGGAAGTGGTGGGTGGCGTCTGGGAACCGATGGGCCCCGAGCATTGGCTCGGCACCGACTCCATCGGGCGTGATCTTCTCACCCGCATGATCTACGGCGGCCGCACCACGATCTTCATCGCCACCGCCGCCACGATCCTCAGCTTCACCACAGGCTCGATCCTCGGCTTCCTCGCCGCCACCATCGGCGGCTGGGTCGATCAGGCACTCTCGCGCTTCGTCGATCTGGTGATGGCAATCCCCTCACTGATCTTCGCCCTCGTCGTGCTTTCGGTGATGCCTGTCACGATCACGGTCTTGATCCTCGTCATGGGGCTTCTCGATGCCACCCGCGTCTATCGCCTCGCCCGCGCCGTCGCGGTCGACATCACGGTGATGGACTATGTCGAAGCCGCGCGCCTGCGCGGGGAAGGCCGCCTCTGGGTGATCTTCCGCGAGATCCTGCCCAATGCCCTCTCGCCCCTCGTGGCGGAAATGGGCCTGCGGTTCATCTTCATGGTGCTCTTCGTCTCCACGCTCTCCTTCCTCGGCTTGGGCGTTCAACCGCCCGCTGCGGACTGGGGCGGGATCGTGAAGGAAAACAAGGAAGGCATCGTCTACGGCATTCCCGCCGCGCTCGTGCCCGCCTTCGCCATCGCCACCTTGGCCATCTCGGTCAACCTCGTGGCCGACTGGGTGCTCAATCGCACCACTTCGCTGAAAGGGGGCCGCTAATGGGCAACATGCTGCTCGATGTGCGTGGCCTGCAAATCGGTGCCACCATCCACCCGCCGGGGGAAAAGTCGCGCGATATCGAGATCGTGAAAGGCGTTTCCTTCACCCTCGAAAAGGGCCGCGTTCTGGGTCTCATCGGGGAATCCGGGGCTGGCAAATCCACCATTGGCCTCTCGTCCATGGCCTATGGGCGCGGTGGCGTGCGGATCACGGGTGGCGAGGTGCACGTCAACGGGCGTGACATCCTCAAGCTCTCCCCACGCGGCCTTCGCGCCGTGCGCGGTGCGGAAGTCACTTATGTGGCCCAATCCGCTGCCGCCGCCTTCAATCCCGCGAAGAAGCTGATGGAGCAGGTCACGGAAGCCGCCGTGCATCATGGCCGTTGCTCGCGCGAAGAGGCCGAGAAACGCGCCGTCGTGCTCTTCAAGAAGCTGGGCCTGCCCAATCCCGAAACCTTCGGCAACCGTTACCCGCACCAGGTTTCTGGCGGGCAGTTGCAGCGCGCCATGACCGCCATGGCGCTTTGCCCCGAACCCGATCTCGTGGTCTTCGACGAACCCACCACCGCGCTTGACGTGACCACCCAGATCGACGTGCTCGCTGCCATCAAGGACGCGATCCGCGATACAGGCGTCGCCGCGCTCTACATCACGCATGATCTCGCCGTCGTAGCACAGGTCTCGGATGAAATCATGGTGCTGCGGCACGGCGAGATGGTCGAACATGGCGAAACCGACCAGATCATCAACCGCCCCGCCAAGGAGTATACCAAGGCGCTCGTCTCGGTGCGCTCCATCGAGCATCAGGAGAAAAAGCCTGCCGCTCCCGTGCTTACCGTGAATGGCATCACCGCGCGCTATCGCGGCACCAATTTCGATGTGCTCTCCGATGTGAATGTCTCGCTCGCACCGGGGCAAACGCTGGCCATCGTGGGCGAGTCCGGTTCGGGCAAATCCACGCTCGCCCGTGTGATTACGGGCCTTCTGCCGCCGTCGGCGGGCAAGATCGACTTCGCAGGCCGCACCCTCTCGCCCACCCTCGCGGGGCGCTCGCGCGATGATCTGCGGGAATTGCAGATGATCTACCAGATGGCCGACGTGGCGATGAACCCGCGCCAAACGGTCGGCACGATCATCGGCCGCCCCCTGGAGTTTTACTTCGGCCTGAAGGGCGAGGCGAAGCGCAGGCGCATTCAGGAACTCCTCGACCAGATCGAAATGGGCGCAGGCTTCATCGACCGCTATCCGGCCGAACTCTCCGGCGGCCAGAAACAGCGCGTCTGCATCGCACGGGCCTTGGCGGCAAAACCCAAGCTTATCATCTGCGATGAAGTCACCTCGGCGCTTGATCCCCTCGTGGCCGATGGCATCCTGAAACTGCTGCTCGATCTCCAGAAAGCCGAAGATGTGGCTTATCTTTTCATCACCCACGATCTGGCCACGGTGAAAGCCATCGCAGATTCCATCGCCGTGATGTTCAAGGGCCGCGTCGTGCGCTACGGCACCAAGACCGAAGTCCTCACGCCGCCCTTCGACGATTACACCGACCTCCTTCTGGGGTCGGTGCCGGAAATGCGCTTGGGCTGGCTCGAAGACGTGCTCTCCTCGCGCCGCATGGAAAGCGCCGGAAACTGAAAATACGCCCTGCGCCCCGGGCCTGCCTCGGGGCGTAGAGCAGCACCAACGTCATGACGCTTGCCATACGCAATCCATACGCAATCCATACGCTTCGGAAATCGGTTTTTTCCCCTCATCGAGAGTAGAGTCAGAGCCATGAAATCGAAACTCCTCCTCATCATCCTCGACGGCGTTCCCCTCCGTAACTGGCGGAAATTGTTCGGAAATCTGGAAGGCTGGGTCGAGCAAGGCATGGCCCAAACCTGGACAATGCGCTCCGTCCTGCCCTCCACCTCCGCCTCCTGCTACGCCTCCATCCACACCGGCCTCCCCCCCCAAACCCACGGCTGCACCGGCAACGGCAACGTCTTTCGCATTGATTTTCCAGACATTTTTTCCGAAGTCCGGAAGGCTGGAGGCGTCACGGGCGCGGTCACGCACAGCTTCTGGTCGGAGTTTTTCAACCGCCACCCCTTCGATCTCGTCCGCGATCTCGAATACGATGAGCCCGAAAGCCAGACCATCAACCACGGCCGCTTCCACACCATGACGGGCTATGGCCAGAAGAACCAGATGACCCCCTCCGACGTCGATCTTTTCGCAACGCTTTCAATGCTTTGTGGCAGGTTCAACCTCGATTACGGCATCCTCCACACCTGCACTCTCGACAGCATGGGCCACCGTTTCTACCACGATTGCGAAGAGATGGACCACGCCTGCTACGTCATGGATGAAATGCTCGCCCCCTTCATCCCGAAATGGCTCGCCCAAGGCTACGAAGTCATCGTCACCGCCGACCACGGCCAAGACGAACGCGGCCATCACGGCGGAAAAACCCCGCTACAACAAGAGTTTGCGCTCTACTATTTCGGTCCCGCAAAAGGCCCCGCACCCGATACTGTGCTGCACCAACTCCAACTCGCTCCTACCATCCTGAAACGCCTCGGCGCAGCGATCCCGAGCACGATGAAAGCCGAGCCCTTCCTCGACTAACCCCTTCTTTCTCTTTGCTAAATATCCCGGGGGGAGGCGAAGCCGGGGGGCAGCGCCCCCCTATCGGAAGGGATCGGCTGCGTAGCCCACTCCGGTCAGCGTCAATCCGTCAGGTGGCGCAACGGGCCCGCAACGCGTCCGGTCTGCCGCCGCCAAGGCGGCCCCGAAATCCTCAACGTTCCACGCCCCCGTGCCCACGCGCTCAAGGCTTCCCACCATCGAACGCACCTGGTTGTGAAGGAAGGATCGCGCGCGGAAGTGGAAGCGGTATTCCATCCCCCCGGGCACCTCCAGCGTTTCGATCCGGGCTTCGTCCAGTGTCTTGACCGGGCTTTTCGCTTGGCAGAGGGCTGCGCGGAAGGTCGTAAAATCGTGCAAACCCAGCATCTTGTCCGCCGCCGCCTGCATCGCCCCTGCGTCCAGCGGGTTCTTCACCTGCCACGCCAAACCGGCATCCCGCGTCAGAGGTGCGCGGCGCGCGATCACGCGGTAGGTATAGCGGCGTTCATGGGCGGAGAACCGGGCATGCCAGTCTCCCTCGACGCGTGCCGCCCGTAAAATCGCAACGGGCAAGGGCTTCAAATGGAAATTCAGCGCCTCGGAAATCCGGAACGCATCCCAGTCCTTTTCAAGATCACAATGCGCAACCTGCCCCGTCGCATGCACGCCCGCATCGGTGCGCCCTGCGGCCGCAATCGTGTGCGGGCCGGGTTCCAGCTTCGCCAAAGCCGCCTCGATCGCGCCTTGCACAGATGGCTGGTCCGCCTGGCGTTGCCAGCCGGAGAACGGCGCACCGTGGTAATCGACGAGGAGAGCATAGCGAGGCATGGCACGTCTCTATCCGGTCTTGCTTCAGGGGAAAAGAGCCGAGGCGAAACCCTTTTTTCTGGAGGGCCATGCGCTTATGTTGGCGTTAGGCGGAGCCTTGGAGTGCGGGTTTGGTAATTTCAGAATTGACGAACGGGATCGCGTCTCGGATCGAGACCATGGCGGAAGCCCTCGTTGCTCCCTTCTCGGAAACGGTCATCCGCATTGGCGTGACAGGCCTTGCCCGCTCTGGGAAGACCGTATTCATCACGTCTCTCGTGGCGAACCTCCTAGATCGGGGCCGAATGGGCCAGTTCAGCCCCGCCTCCCGCATCGAAGCCGCCTATCTTCTTCCCCAGCCCGACGACACGGTTCCGCGCTTCGATTACGAAACGCACCTGTCCGCCATTACCGGTCCGAAGCCGCATTGGCCCGACAGCACCCGCGCTGTTTCCGAGCTCAGGATCTCGCTGAAGGTCCGCCCCGCTGGGCTTCTGGCAGGGATCAGCGGCGCGCGCACCGTGCATATCGACATCGTTGACTACCCCGGCGAATGGCTTCTCGACCTCGGGCTTCTCGACAAGAGTTTCGAGGCATGGTCCGCCGAAACATTAGAGCGGATGGCGAAGCGAAACGAAGCGAGCGCCTTCCTCGCAACGTTACGAGAAACTGACCCTGCTCAAACGCATTCGGAACAACAAGCGCAAGCCTTGGCGCGCGACTACACCGCCTATCTGCATGCCGCCCGTGCGGCGGGATTTTCCGATTGCACGCCGGGGCGGTTCCTGAT
>RFUP01000004.1 GCA_009922885.1 Paracoccaceae bacterium | reverse complement strand
GCCCGAACACCGCCAGAAGCCCCAGCACCGCCACCAGCACCGGCAAGAGAAACGGCGCACCAAGCAGCGTCACCAGAAGCCCCCGCCCCGGAAACGCCCGCCGCGCCAAGGCCCGCGCCACAGGCACCGCCAGCGCGATGCTTAAAACCGTTGAAATCACCGCTTGCCACAGGGTGAAGCGCAGCGCGCTCCAGTCAGAGGCCGTAGGCCAAGCCTGCCCCGCCTGCCAAAGCACAGCCCCCAAAGGGGCCAGAAAGCCCGCCGCGACCAAACCCGCAGCGAGCCATCCGGTCCAATCCGGCGTCAGCGCGACAGCGCGGCGCGCCATTCTTCCAGCGCGCCTTCCCGCGCTGCCTGAGCTTCTTCCGCCGTCATCAACAACGATTTTTCAGGCTGGATCAGTGTCTCGAACCCCTTAGGAAGCTCCACAGCCGTTGCCGGATACATCCAGTTCGTCGTCGGGATCACCGATTGGAACGCAGGCGAAGCCATGAACGCCAAGAACTTGTCGGCCAGTTCCGGCTGATCCGTCCCCGCCAACTTCCCGGCCACCTCCACTTGCAGGTAATGCCCCTCGTCAAAGGGCAGGGCCACCTTGCCCGCATCCTCTTCCGCAATCAGGTGATAGGCGGGCGACGTGGTGTAAGACAGAACGAGATCCGCTTCCCCCTCAAGGAAAAGCCCGTAGGCCTCAGACCAGCCGGGCGTTACCGTCACGATGTTATCCGCCAGATCCGCCCAAACCTGCGCCGCTTCCGCGCGGTAAGCCGCCTTCACCCACATCAGCAACCCGAGGCCGGGGGTTGAAGAGCGCGGGTCTTGGATAACCACCTTCAGGCCACTTGCCGCCAGTGCCTTGAAATCTTTCGGGTATTCCTTGCCCGCAAGACCCACGAAGGCAAACCATCCCCAGTCGAACGGCAGGAAGGTATCATCCGCCCAAGCCACCGGAACCGTCAGATCCGCCGTCACACCATGCGGTGCGAAAAGCCCCGTGGCTTTCGCTTCGGCAGTGAGGTTCGTATCGAGGCCCAGAACGATATCCGCTTCGCTCCGCTCCCCTTCCATCTTGAGGCGCGCAAGCATCGCCGCCCCGTCGCCTGCGCCCACGAATTTCAGATCGCAGCCACACTCGGCCTCGAACGCCGCTTCCACGGCAGGGCCGGGGCCCCAGTCCGAAACGAAGCTATCATAGGTCAATACTGTCAAAACGGGCTGATCGGCCAGCGCCATGCTGGCTGCGAAAAGTCCCGGAACAGCGGCAAGATATTTCATGTCATCCTCCATTGCTCGCGGGGGGCAAGTCTGGAGGATGATCCCCACACCTTCCCTCCGCCGGTTCTAACCGGTTCAGGTTCAACGGGTCCGCTATCGCATCTCAGCTCTGTTGCCAGAGCACCCCGAGGTGAGGCTGAACATAGAACCCTTCGTGGCATTCGCAAGCCCCGTCTTCTAAAGCCGCCGCCCATGCGAAATCCCAATTTCTGTGAATTTCCGGTTCCCCCCTTTGCACCTCTGTCGTAAAGCAATCCGCAAAGGAGACCGCCCATGTCGTTCAATACTTTCGGCCACCTCTTCCGCGTCACCACTTGGGGCGAAAGCCACGGGCCTGCGCTCGGGGCAACGGTCGATGGCGTGCCGCCGGGTGTTCCCGTCTCCGAAGACGAGCTTCAACTTTGGATGGACAAGCGTAAACCCGGTCAGAACCGCTACACCACACAGCGGCAGGAAGCGGATCTGGTTCGCATCCTCTCGGGCACCTTCGAAGGCCAGACCACGGGCACACCCGTTCAGCTGATGATCGAAAACACTGACCAGCGCTCTAAAGACTACGGCGACATCGCCCAGAAATTCCGCCCCGGTCATGCCGATATCACCTACTGGCAGAAATACGGCATCCGCGATTATCGCGGGGGTGGCCGTTCTTCCGCGCGTGAAACCGCCGCCCGCGTGGCCGCAGGCGGCATCGCCCGCGCCGCACTCAAGGTGCTCGCCCCGCAAGTCGAGATCGTCGGCTACATGACCCAGATTGGCCCATACGGCATCGAACGCACGCGCTTCGACTGGGGCCAGATCAACGAAAACCCCTTCTGGTGCCCCGATGCCACCGCCGCTGAAGAATGGGCGGGCTACATGGACAAGCTCCGCAAATCCGGCAACTCGGTGGGCGCGATCATCGAAGTCGTCGCCCGCAACGTGCCCGCAGGTTTGGGTGCGCCGATCTACGCCAAACTCGATACCGACCTCGCCGCCGCGATGATTTCGATCAACGCCGTCAAAGGCGTCGAAATCGGTGAAGGCATGAACGCCGCCTGCCTCACCGGCGAGGAAAACGCTGATGAAATCTTCCTCGGCAACGATGGTCAGCCCGTCTATTCCTCAAACCACGCGGGCGGCATTCTGGGCGGCATTTCCACGGGGCAGGATGTTGTCGTGCGCTTCGCCGTGAAGCCCACCTCGTCGATCCTGAAAACCCGGCAGACCATCACGAAAACGGGCGAAGCCGCCGAGATCATCACCAAAGGCCGCCATGACCCCTGCGTCGGCATCCGCGCCGTTCCCGTAGGCGAAGCCATGATGGCCTGCGTGATCCTCGACCACATTCTCCTCCAGCGTGGCCATATCGGCGGTGCCGTCGGCGAAACCCGCGGTCGGATCGGCTAAGTGCTCACGGTCCTTTCCATCACCTTCCCGGTCTTTGCCGTCATGGGCATCGGCTATCTGTCGGTCTGGAAAGGGCTCTTCACACCGCCGGAAATCCGCACACTGGGCAAGTTCATTCTGAACATCGCCCTGCCAGCACTTCTCTTCAACGCCGTCGCCACCCGCGACCTCTCGGATGTGCTGAACCTTCCCTACCTCGCGGCCTACGCCCTCGCAGGCCTCCTCACAGGCGGCGTAGCGCTTCTCGTGCTCTCCGCCCAAGGCGAAGGCCGCGCCCGGCAGGCCGTGGGCTGGATCGGGGTTAACTCCCCGAACTCCGCCTTCATCGGATTTCCGCTCCTGAGCTTCTTCTCGCCGGAAATCGCAGGCCCCGTCCTCACGATGAACTTCCTCGTCGAGAACTTCCTTCTCGTCCCCATCGGCCTCATCCTTCTGGAATCCGCCAAAGGCTCCAGCACCTCGGCCCTATCGCTCCTTGGCCATACGATCCTCGCGGTAATGAAACGCCCGATGATGATCGCCCTCTCGCTGGGCCTCGTGGCAGTGCTTACGGGCATTCACCCGCCCGCCACATTCCAGCGCCTCTTCGGCTTCATCGGCGCCACTGCGCCCGCCCTTGCGCTCTTCTGCGTCGGAGGCGCACTCGTCGGCTTGCCCCTGCGCGGCAACAAGGGCCTCGCCGCCCAGATCACGCTCGGCAAGCTCTTTCTCCACCCCGCGCTTACCGCTGCCGTCCTGATGATCCCCGCGCTCACCCTCGCGCCTGACCTGCAAACCGCACTGATCCTCTCGGCCGCGCTGCCGATGTTCTCGATCTACACCGTGCTCGTGCAAGGCTCCGGCGAAGAAGGCGTCGCCTCCCTCGCCATGCTCTGGGCCAATGTGGCGGCCGTCGCCAGCGTTACGGCGCTTTTGTGGGCGCTTGCTTAGACACCTGCACCGCAAGGATGCCCGCCGCGATAATCGCAACGCCCAGCACATCCAACAGCCCCAGCGACTCCCCCAAGAGAGCCGCCGCAATCGCCACCCCGAAGAATGGGTTGAGGAAGTGGAACGTCGCCGCCTTCACGGCCCCGATGGAATTTACCAGCGTGAACCACACCCATGTCGCCGCCAACCCCGGCACCAGCGTCGTGTAGAAGAACGCCACCACCAGCTTCCAGTTCCAGTCGATCGCGATGGTCTCCGTCAGCGCTGAAGCCACCGCTAGGCAAGCCGAGCCCACGAACATCTGCAGGCCCACGATCATCATCACATTCCCGCCCGACGAAGCCCCCCGCACCGAAAGCGTCGCCACTGTCAGCGCCATCGCGGCCACCACGCAAAGCGCCAGCCCCCGCAGGTCCACGCCACTCTCCAGCCGCGCGCCCATGATCAGCCCCACACCAAGGAAGCCCATCACCAACCCCACCACGCCCAAACGCGGCAGGCGATCTCTGAAAATCACCCAGCCCGCCAACGCCACCATCAGCGGCATGGACGAGGCGATGATCGAAGCAAGCCCCGCTTCCACCGTCTGCATCGCGATGAAGTTCAACCCGAGATAAAGCGCATTCTGGCAGATCCCGAAAATGATCGTCGCCTTCCACTGCGCGCGCGTCAGCTTGAACGTCTGCCCGAGGTAAAGTGCGATCAGCACCCCCAAACCGCCCGAGATCAGGAACCGTAACGCCAAAGAGGCCATCGGTGGCGCATAGGCCACGATCACCCGCGCGGAGGTGAACGCCGAGGACCACATCAAGGCGAAAGCCAGCCCCATTAGAATTGCGCGCAAGTTCATCTCGGTCCCCCCGGTTCGTTGGCGGCAGATTACGCCGACGCAGGCCAGCGGCAAGCCATGAAACGGCTCCAACGTCATGACGCTTGCCATACACATGCCATACGCAATCCATACGCGCCGGAAATCGCATTGCGGCCAAATTTGGCCAAAGAAAAAGGCCGCTCGAAAGCGGCCTTGTCTAGATCTCGTAAAGAGAGCGCTCGGATTAACCGTTAACGCTGTCCTTGAGAGCTTTCGCGATCGTCACCTTGACCTGCTTGTCAGCAGCTTTGGTCGAGGTTTCGCCCGTTGCAGGGTTACGCACGGTGCGCTCGGGGCGCTCGCGGCAGTAGAACTTGCCAACGCCCGGAAGGGTCACGGCACCGCCTGCGGAAACTTCTTTGGTGATCACGTCGACGATGGCGTCGAGTGCTGCGTTTGCGGTCTTCTTGTCGCCGCCCATTGCTTCAGCAACTGCTGCAACGAGCTGGGTCTTGGTCATGGGTTTTGCCATGTCTTTTCTCCTTGATTGCCCGATTTGGGGCCTCACCTGCGGCATTTAACGGAATATTGATAAGCAACACAACGATTAGTGGCGGCTGGCAAGCCGAAATCCTGCCTTTTGTGGTGCTTTTTCGGATATTTTCCTCGGATCAAAGGAATGCGGTCTCCTCGAACGAGCGCAATTTTCGGCTATGCAACCGTTCCAGTGGCATCGTCCGTAAGTGCTCCATAGCCCGAATTCCGATCATCAAGTGCCGCGAAACCTGGGTTTTATAGAACTCTGAAGCCATCCCCGGCAGCTTCAACTCCCCATGTAGCGGTTTGTCTGAAACGCACAGAAGCGTCCCGTAAGGCACCCTGAACCGGAATCCGTTCGCGGCAATCGTCGCGCTTTCCATGTCCAGCGCCACGGCGCGCGACTGGCTCAGCCGCTGCACTGGTCCGGTCTGGTCGCGAAGCTCCCAGTTCCGGTTGTCCACGCTGGCCACAGTGCCCGTCCGCATGATGCGCTTCAGGTCATAGCCCTCCAGTTCTGTTACCGACGCCACGGCGCGCTCCAACGCGATCTGGATTTCAGCCAAGGCAGGCACGGGCACCCACACGGGCAGGTCATCATCCAGCACCTTGTCTTCCCGCAAATAGGCGTGGCCCAGCACAAAGTCCCCCAAGGACTGCGAGCTTCTCAACCCCGCGCAATGGCCCACCATCAGCCAAGCATGCGGGCGCAGAACCGCGATGTGGTCAGTGGCAGTCTTCGCGTTCGACGGGCCAACCCCGATATTGACCAAGGTAATCCCTTGCCCATCCGCCCGCTTCAGGTGGTAGGCGGGCATCTGGGGCATCTTGGCCGTTAGCGGGATATCCCCCTCCGGATCGGTCAAAACGTGGTTATGTGTGGAAACAAAAGCCGTATAGCCCGAGGCAGGGTCCGCCAGCATGCGCCGCGCATAGGCTTCGAATTCGCTCACATAGAACTGGTAGTTGGTGAACAGAACGAAGTTCTGAAAGTGCTCTGGATCGGTCGCGGTATAATGCGCGAGGCGCGCGAGCGAATAGTCCACCCGCTGCGCCGTGAAGGGCGCCAAGGGTTGCACCCCGTCATGCGCCACATAGGTGCCATTGACGATATCGTCATTGGTCGTTGTCAGGTCTGGCACATCGAAATAATCGCGGAGGGTAAACTCCGCCGCCCCTTCTTGCGGCACCAGCCCCGCGCTTGCAGCCGCCACCGCGAAGTGCAACGGCATCGGCGTGCTGGAAGGTCCGATCTGAACCTGAACGCCGTGGTTCTCAATCAGAAGCCCGATCTGCTGCACCAGATAATTCCGGAAAAGATCGGGGCGTGTCACTGTGCTGGCATAGGTGCCAGGGGCGGCCACATGGCCGAAGCTCAGGCGGCTATCCACCTTGGCGTAGCTCGTCGTTACCAGCCGAACTTCGGGGTAAAAGGCCCGGAAACGATGCGCGGGCGGCCCATCGCGGAGCGCTTTTCCCAGAGCGGCGGACAGGAACTCTGCGGCCTGTCTGTAAAGCGTATTGAGATGCGAAACAGCGTCGTTGGCATCCGAGAAATATTGCGGCTCGCCCACGTCGGGCGTCTGGACTGCGTATTCAGCCATTGGTTCTTACTCCTAACTGTGCGCCTAATCTCTCTGCGAAGTCAGCGCGGCGCAAGATGAGGCGTCGTTTTTAGGCAAGACCGAAACACCCGAGGCACTGACAGTGGTGTCAATCAGGAGGTTCACATGACGATTTCCAATCACACCCATTGGCCGGAACGCGTGGATCTGGCCGCAGCCTTCCGATGGACCGCACGCCTCAACATGCATGAGGGCGTCGCGAACCATTTCAGCCTCGCCGTGAACGAAGATGGCACCCGCTTTCTGATGAACCCGAACCAGATGCACTTCGCGCGGATCAAGGCCAGCGACCTTCTGGAAATTGATGCCAACGACCCAAGCACCCTCAGCGGCCCGAACGCTCCTGACCCCACGGCTTGGGGCCTTCACGGCGCGATTCACCGCCACGTGCCGTGGGCGCGTTGCGTCATGCACGTCCACTCGATCCACGCTACGGTCCTCGCATCGTTAACAGACAGCACGCTCCCGCCGATCGATCAGAACTGCGCGACCTTCTACAATCGAACCGTAATCGACGAATCGTACGGCGGTCTGGCCTTCGAAGGCGAAGGCGAACGCATCGCCACCATGATGACCGACCCGAAAAAGAAGGTAATTGTCATGGGAAATCATGGCATTATGGTCGTCGGGGCAACCGTCGCTGAAGTGTTCAATCGCCTCTACTACTTCGAGCGCGCCGCCGAAACCTACATCCGCGCCCTCCAAACCGGCCGCCCCCTCCGCGTCTTACCCCATGAAATCGCTGAGAAAACTGCTCGCGAACTGGAAGAATACCCGGATCAGGACACCAGCCATCTCTCCGAACTCAAAGCCATCCTCGACGAGGAAGGCTCGAACTACGCTCAATAAGGACCGCCATGTATTTCGCGCTTACTGAAGAACAACAAATGATCGTCGATACCACGCGCGCTTTCGTGGAAAAGGAGCTTTACCCGCATGAAGCGGAGGTCGAGCGCACCGGTCATCTGCCGATGGAATTGATCCGAGAGCTGCAAAAAAAGGCCATGGATGCAGGGCTTTACGCGGCCAACATGCCCGAGGAAGTCGGTGGCGCGGGCCTCGATACGCTTTCCTGGCTCCTTTACGAGCGCGAGCTTGGCCGCACCAACTACGCCCTGCATTGGACCTGCGTTGCCCGCCCCTCGAACATCCTTTTGGCGGGCACTGAGGAGCAGAAGCAGAAGTATCTTTACCCCTGCATTCGCGGCGAAACATGGGATTGCCTCGCCATGACCGAGCCAGGTGCCGGCTCCGACTTGCGCGGCATGACCGCCTCGGCCCGGCGCGACGGTGGAGACTGGATCCTGAATGGTACAAAACACTTCATCAGCCATGCCGATATCGCGGGCTTTTCCATTGTTTTCATGGCCTCCGGCGAGGAAGACACCCCACGCGGCAAGAAGAAGCTGATCACCGCGTTCTTCGTGGACAAAGGCACGCCCGGGTTCACCGTTCGGGACGGTTACCGAAATGTAAGCCACCGCGGATACACCAACGCCGTGTTGGAATTCGATAACGTGCGCCTCCCCGATAGCGCGGTTCTGGGCGAGCCGCACAAGGGATTTGAAGTCGCGAACCAATGGCTGGGTGCAACCCGCTTGCAAGTCGCCTCTACCTGCCTCGGGCGCGCGGATCGCGCCTTGGCACTCGCCGTCGAATATGCGGCAACCCGAAAGCAGTTCGGGCAACAGATTGGTAAGTTTCAGGGAGTGAGTTTCAAACTGGCCGACATGGCGCTTGAACTGAAAGCCGCGAATTTGCTGACGTGGGAAGCCGCTTGGAAATTCGAGCAAGGTTCGGTCTCGGAAGCCGATATGTCGATGGCGAAACTAAAAGCAACGGAAGTGCTGGCGATGATCGCCGACGAAGCCATCCAGATCCACGGGGGCATGGGTTTGATGGATGAGTTGCCGTTGGAGCGTATCTGGCGCGATGCGCGCGTTGAGCGGATCTGGGAGGGCACCTCCGAAATCCAAAGGCACATTATCAGCCGCGAGTTGCTACGACCATTCGGAGGCTAAGACCTAGCCCATTCCCAAGCCGATCAGGAGCGGCAGAAGGAGGAACCCGAGCATACCATCGATGCCGCCGCCGTCCGAGCCGCCAACATCTTCCTCCGGCTCGGCTTCTTCCGTCTCTTCCTCAAGAGTCAGGATTTGCGGCGGCAGGTCAGGAGCAGGGGCAGAGTCAAGGCCGAAGTCGGGCGGCTCGATGTCTGTTGCATTAACCAAGAACTCCTCCGGCTCCACCACGATTGGGTTTGCCTCGGCATCAAGCGCATCGGCAAAAACCTCGGTATAGTCAGGCGCTTCGAAAACAATCTGGATGATCTCGAAGGGCTTCAAGCTTGTGATAACCTCGCCATCCGCCAATGCCTGCTCCGGGTCTTCCTTGGTGACAACCGGAGTTGCCTTCGGATCACCCGGATCGTCGCCCTCTGCCACACCCAAGCGTGTTACAGATGCGCTCTCCCAACCCGTGATGATGTTGCCGAACGCGAGGTCGACGTCGACGTCCTGATCCGAAACCGAGGCAAGATAACCCACGAATTTGCCATCAGACGCGAAGGTATGAAATTCGAAACCCTCACCATCATATGCGAAGGGGCGGTCGGCCGACAGATCGAGGTCAATCAGCCGAGTGCCGGGGAGATGTTCCTGCATCATGCAGAAAATCTCCCCGGTAGGGTTCATCGTCGCCTCAAGGTTCGGATCGGCTTGGGGCTCAGTAAGGGCGGTCTTGGTGTTATGCTGCACAGCCCAGATATGAGCGCCGGTGACGTCCTCCTCAGCGAAAACGCCGACGAGATCGATCAGTTCGTGCGCAGCTTTAAGGCCGAAGTCTTCCTCGGGATCGAGTGCGTTGGTCTTGGACTTTTGGTTCCACTCCGTGATCCAGAGTTCGAAATCCTTGTCCAGCTGGCCCCATGTTTCGTCGATGGTGTCGAAGTGGCGATAGCGGCTGCTTTCAATGACGGGCGCACGCGAGTACACGTGGAATGCTATACCGTCGACCGCTTCAAGCGTGCCATCATTTTGATATTCGTTGATCAGGATTTCATTCGCAATCCGGTCCCAATCAAGATCGCCACCCTTGTGGATGACATTGCCGCTGAATTTGAGTTGGTAGTCGGCCTCCAGTGCAGCAACTTTTTCCTGCGGGGTTGCGTATTCCTCGTAATCGCCCCGGAGGTTTGCATCGCGGTTGTTCGAGCCGATCTGAACCAACACGCTCGGATCTTGGCCGCTGCCACTGGTCGCGATGGTTTCATCAAGGATTTCGGCCATTTTCGAAGACACTCGGGCGTATTCCAGAGTCGTCATCGAGCCCTGCTCGAAGTCGCCTATCCCCCAGTATTCGTTGCCAATCTCGAACGCTTCGATTTTCGCCGCGCCGTAAACCCCGTTCAGCACATCACTCACGAAGGTTCGAAGCAGTTCCTCGTCGACAGCCTCGTAACGATGCCCCAACGCGTCCTCCTCGGAGGTCAGGAACTTTCTGGTCGGGATGACGATGGTGACCGGGCGATCGGTCTCAATCGCGAACTCCAGAAAGTCGGAGATAGGAGTGACCGAGACAACATCACCGGAAACAGGATCAATTGCCGTTGGAGAGTCAGGATTTCTGATATCGAAAAGGACTTCGCTAATTGCGCCGCCGGGATAACGGAGGCCTTCCACCCCAATTTGATCTGCAGCCTCATCGAAGGAACCGTCGTTTGAGATGGAGTTTTTATGAAAGAGGAAGTTGCCGCCAAAAATGCCGTTATGGACGTCTTCGCCTACTGAGAAATCAAAAAGAACGTCGCGTGCCATGATACTACTCCACCGTTCGCGAAACACATGTTTCGCGGCCGTCAGGTGACCAGTTTCGAAAATGACAGGCAAAAAGTTCACTTCCTTTCGGAGTGATGTCCGAAAAGCCGATATTGCCTGAATTGGAACTTCATTGCCTCAACGCCCGCAGATAGGACGTGAGATTCTAACTATTGAGAGAAAAATCTCTCTGATCTAACTGCTATCATCAGCATTACTCCCTTGAACTGTTACGCGCATGATTGTGTGTTCTTAATCATGCCAGATACGCTTCCACCAATGACCGGTCACTTTGAGTCAGACGAGTGTGGTGACTGATCTGCAAATAAGAATACGGCTTAAGATGTGTTCATCTCAAGCGGTGCCATGCGGAATTGGCTTGGTGAAATACCAAAGGATATTTATCTGTCCTTATGCCTGACTTATTCTTGGGGCAAAGGGATGGCTTCAACAAAATCGAAAAAGATGGATTGAATAGGGCAGATAAGTAATAGTCCAAAAAAGAATTATAATATCTTATAGGGTATATAAAATACAGGTCAGGTTCAGCGTATGAAAACCATCCTGTCTGAGCTGCTCAGAGAATCGCGATACGCGTATCCGCCGATATCAAAGGATCGGATTTCGCGCCGATCGGATATTCTGCGTTCGACTATGAAGCGAGCCATGGCGCCGCGTGCGCGTTTGGCATGGAAACTTACAATTTTCGCGTGCCCTTCCCTCTCTTCCATGAACACCGGCGTAACCACGTCGAGCTTGAGGGTGCTCAAGTCAACTGCCCCAAAATATTCCTGGCTGGCGCAGTTGACCAAAACACGCGAGCCAGTCGCCTGCGCTCGTTCGTTCAAAGCCTCTGCAAGTTTCGTGCCCCACCACTCGTAAAGGTTACGGCCACGGTTGGTTTTCAGCCGGCTTCCCATTTCGAGGCGATAGGGCTCTATCTCATCAAGCGGACGCAGAAGGCCGTAAAGCCCGGAAAGAATGCACAAATGGCTCTGTGCCCATCTGAGGGCGTCGCTATCAAGGCTCGTCGCGTCGAGGCCTTGGTAGGTATCCCCGGCGAATGCGAAAATAGCGGGCTTTTTGGGTTGGGAGCCAAAAGCCCGAAAACGAGCGGCATTGAGTGTGGCTAGGTTGTCAGAGATGTCCATGAGCCGCGCAAGCTCGTGCGCGCCGAGGTCACGAGCATAATGCGCCAGTTCGATCGCTTCGGATTGGAACTCGGGCACAGAGAGGCCGCGGTTGTCAGGGGCTTCGTTCAGTTTCTTGGCAGGCGACACGACGACCAGCATAGGCTTCCCTTTCACGTTTCAGTCGGATTTAGGCCGAGGGATAGAGGACGTCCAGAAATGCAGAAGCAAAACGTTCGGCCCGCTTCTCGCCGAGGAGACGCTCGATTTCGGAAATCGAACGTGGCTTCAACTGAGCCACTTTGGCCAGCAACGGTGCTGGGCAAGACAAGAGCTTATCTGTGCCATCAGGCCCACGCGCCAAATCGGCCTGTGCGGCGAGAAGCTGGTCAAAGACTTCAGCTTGGTTTTGGCCCGCGAGTTTTCGGCGCGCAGGATGCAACTCGATGCGCGCACCCGTGATCACCTCCAGAAACAGGTTTCCATATTGCGCAAGCTTCTTGGCCCCGATGCCGGAAATCCGCGCCATCGCGTCTAGGTCAGAGGGTCGGTTTTCGGCCATTTCAATCAGGGTCTTGTCGTTGAAAATGACATACGCGGGCACGCCAGCGGCCTCGGCCAATGCGCGCCGTTTTGCCTTAAGGGCGCTAAGTAACGGGGCATCTTCGTCGCTTACGAGCATTTTCACGGCGGGGCGTTTCTCTGGGCGGCGGATCAGATCTTTTCTGAGCTGAATCGTGCTCTCGCCTTTCAATATCGGCAAGGCGATGTCCGTCATGATAAGGGCACCATGCCGAGACGCATCCGGCCGGACCAGGTCATGGCCCAGCATTTGGCGGAAGATAGCATTCCACTGCGGCTTGGACCATTCACGCCCAACGCCGAACGTTGGAAGAGCATCGTGACCACGCTCACGGGCTTTATCTGTTGGGTTCCCCGTCAGGATGTCGATGATATGTCCCGCGCCAAAGCTTTCTTGGGTGCGCAGAATGGCCGATAGAGCCATGCGAACAGGGGTGGTGCCGTCAAAAATCTCGGGTGGATCGTCGCAGAGGTCACAATTCCCGCAGGGATCCGATGCTTCGCCAAAGTAACCGAGGAGCACCTGCCGACGGCAAGAAAGAGCCTCGGCAAGGCCAAGGAGCGTGTTCAGGCGACCATGATCGGCATGGCGGCGCTCCGGGGGCGCGAGGCTCTCGTCGATCTGAGTGCGACGAAAGCGGATATCATCTGGGCCGTAGAGAGTAAGGGTCTCGGCTGGCGCCCCGTCGCGCCCGGCACGGCCGATCTCTTGATAATAAGCCTCAATCGATTTTGGTAGATCAGCGTGAGCAACCCACCGGATGTCTGGCTTGTCGATACCCATGCCGAAAGCGACGGTCGCGCACACGATCAGGCCGTCTTCCTGCTGAAAGCGGGTCTCGGCCACGCGTCTGTCGTCGGCTTCCATTCCTCCATGGTAGTGGATCGCAGAATGGCCCGCATCGCGCATGGCTTGAGCCAGACTTTCGGTCTTGGCGCGAGTGCCACAGTAAACGATCCCAGATTGACCTTTGCGGGCGGCCGCGAAGCTGAGGATTTGCGCGCGGGGTTGATCCTTGGGCTGAAAAGCGAGGCGGATGTTGGGGCGGTCAAATCCCCGAAGGAAGATCTTCGGCCTCGCCTCCCCGAATAGTTTCATAATGATCTCATCGCGAGTCTCGCTATCAGCTGTGGCCGTAAACGCAGCGATAGGCACATCTAGTGCTGCGCGGAGTTCGCCAATGCGAAGATAGTCGGGGCGGAAATCGTGACCCCATTGGCTGACGCAATGGGCTTCATCAACTGCGATAAGCGAAACGCCTGCACGGCGGAGCATATGGAGCGTGCCGCTTGATGCCAAGCGCTCGGGCGCAATATAAAGCAATTTCAGAGTGTTAGCGGCAAGCGCTTGCCATACCGCCTCAGTTTCCTCCTCGGTATTCCCGGAGGTGAGGGCATGCGCCTCGACACCGCTTTCTCGAAGAAACCTCACCTGATCGCGCATCAAGGCGATCAGTGGCGAAACCACAAGCGTTATTCCTCCCCGCAAAAGTGCAGGCAATTGATAACAAAGAGATTTTCCGCCGCCTGTCGGCATGATTGCAAGCACGTTACGCCCTTCGGTCACGGCGCAAACGATTTCTTCCTGCCCGGGGCGGAAATTATCGAATCCAAAAATATCCCGGAGAAGGGTTGTGGCCTGCATGTGAAGAATGAACCGCTATATCTGCCTCGATATCGCTTTTCACACACGAAGGATTGTGGGGCAAGTGCATGACCTTGCGCAATAGTCTTAACCGATGGCCTCTGGCAAAAGGCTAAATCCAAGGTATGGCAAGCGTATGGCTTGTGTATGGATTGCGTGCTGACGCTAGCCCGCTTCAAACTACGCGAGCGGCCTGACGGGTTTCATCCCGCACCCATTCGATGAAGCCCGAATTTGCATCGTCTAACGCAAAAAGAATCGCAGGCGATTAAGTGGTGCTCCAACAACGCGGCCGCAATGCCGCGCGCGGCATTAGAGTTGAGACAGGAACATAGACAGAAAAAACTGACGTCCGAAGCTTCCTCTTCCGATCCGGAGAGTAACGCAGTCCTTCGCGCGAAGAAATTCCTTCGGAATGCCTCCGGCGGGGATATTTGAAAAAGAGAAAGCGCGCCTAAGCTTTCATATTGGTAAAAATATCCCGGGGGTATGGGGGCAGAGCCCCCATCCTTTTTCTTACCCGATCAGAACACATCCACGAGATAGAGCAGGATGATGCGGATCATCCAAGCCAGAACGCCTGTCGGACCGCAAGAGTTCCGCGAAAGAAAAGGGGCGCTGGAGGGCGCCCCTTGTTGGTTTGTGACCTGCAATCCGGAGATCAGCGGGTGAATTTCTTGTATTTGATGCGCTTCGGTTCAAGGGCATCGGGGCCGAGGCGGCGTTTCTTGTCTTCTTCATACATGGAGAAGTCGCCTTCGAACCATTCCACATGGGCGTCGCCTTCGAAGGCGAGGATGTGGGTACAGATACGGTCGAGGAAGAAGCGGTCGTGGGAGATGACCACGGCGCAGCCTGCGAAATCCATCAGCGCGTCTTCGAGGGCGCGCAGCGTTTCCACGTCGAGGTCGTTCGTCGGTTCGTCGAGGAGGAGCACGTTACCGCCCGAGCGCAGAAGGCGAGCCATGTGGACGCGGTTGCGTTCACCGCCCGAGAGGAGCGAGACCTTCTTTTGCTGGTCGCCGCCTTTGAAGTTGAAGGCCGAGCAATAGGCGCGGGCGTTCACTTCGGCGTCGCCGAGTTTGATGATGTCCTGCTTGTCGGCGATGGCTTCCCAGACGGTGGCGTTCGGATCGAGATCGTCGCGCGACTGGTCGACATAGGAGAGCTTGACCGTATCCCCGTAGCTGAGATCGCCCGCATCCGGCTGTTCCTGACCGGTGAGCATCTTGAAGAGCGTCGATTTACCGGCACCGTTTGGGCCGATGACGCCGACGATGCCGCCGGGCGGAAGGGCGAAGGTGAGGTCTTCGATGAGAAGCTTGTCGCCCATCGCTTTCTTGAGGCCGTTGACCTCGATCACCTTCTGGCCGAGGCGCGGGCCGTTCGGGATGATGATCTGGGCGCGGGTGAGTTTCTCGCGTTCGGATTGCGACGCCAGTTCGTTATAGGCGTTGATACGCGCCTTCTGCTTGGCCTGACGGGCCTTGGCGCCTTGACGGATCCAGTCGAGTTCGCGTTCCAGCGTTTTCTGCTTGGCCTTGTCTTCGCGGGCTTCCTGTTCGAGGCGCTTGGCTTTCTGTTCCAGCCACGACGAGTAGTTGCCCTCGTAGGGGATGCCGCGGCCGCGGTCGAGTTCGAGGATCCAGCCCGTGATGTCGTCGAGGAAGTAACGGTCGTGGGTGACGATCAGGATCGTGCCCTTGTAGTCGATCAGATGCTGCTGGAGCCACGCGATGGTTTCAGCGTCGAGGTGGTTGGTCGGTTCGTCGAGGAGCAGCATGTCGGGGGCTTCGAGGAGAAGCTTGCAGAGCGCAACGCGGCGTTTTTCACCGCCCGAAAGCGAGGTGACATCGGCATCGTCCGGCGGGCAGCGCAGGGCTTCCATCGAGACATCGACTTGGCTGTCGAGATCCCAGAGGTTCTCGGCGTCGATCTGGTCTTGGAGTTGGGCCATTTCGTCGGCGGTTTCGTCCGAGTAGTTCATGGCCAGTTCGTTGTAGCGGTCGAGGATCGCTTTTTTCTTGGCGACGCCGAGCATGACGTTGCCGCGCACATCGAGCGAGGGGTCGAGTTCGGGTTCCTGCGGTAGGTAGCCGACGCGCGCGCCTTCTGCGGACCAGGCTTCGCCTTGGAAGTCCTTGTCCCATCCCGCCATGATCTTCAGAAGCGTGGATTTACCTGCGCCGTTGACGCCGACGACACCGATCTTCACGCCGGGGAGGAAGTTCAGATGGATGTTCTCGAAGCACTTCTTGCCGCCGGGATAGGTCTTGGAGACCCCGGACATGTGATAGACGTATTGATAGGCAGCCATTCTGCGCTCCTTCAGGCGAAACCGGTTATTTCGGAGCTAAATAGCGATCAGGGGCGCTGGGAGCAATGCGGGCGCGCGGCTTCTTTCGGATTCTGATCGTAGGAAGCGCGTTATTCGGCGTGCAGGAGCGTGACGGTGGTGTCGCCGTAGCGGCGGCTGTCGAGGAAGGTGAAGCCCGCGGGCGCGGGTTGCTCGGTGCTTTCTTCCCAGACGATGAGGGCATCGGGTGCGATCCAGCCGCCTTTTTGTGCGGTTTCTAGAGCGGGGAGGCCCATGGATTTGCCGTAGGGTGGATCGAGGAAGACGAGGGTGGCGGGTGCGCCTTCGTTCGGGGGGAGGCGGCGGGCGTCGCGCTGGATAATGGTGGTTTCCGTGGCGATATCGAGGAGGGCGATGTTCTTCCGCAGGAGGCCAAGGGAGATGCGGCCATCGTCGACGAAGGTGACATGGGAGGCGCCGCGCGAGAGGGCCTCAAAGCCGAGGGCGCCAGTGCCTGCGAAGAGATCGAGGACGTGGGCATCTGTAAGCGGGTCACCAAAGCGGCCGCCTGCGAGCATGGAGAAGAGCGACTCGCGGGTGCGGTCGGTTGTGGGGCGCAGGTGTGCGCCCGGATCGCCTTTGCCGACGGGGGTTAGGGCACGCCCCCTGAAGCGCCCTGCAATGATGCGCATCAGACGAGCGATTTGAGGTCGGTTGCGGGATCGGCGACGGTTTCGGGCGCGGGGCTCTTGCCAGCTTCAACGAGGCGTTTGCCGATCATATAAGCGCGGGCGTCGTTCATGGCGTCGACGGCGAGAAGGGTTTCGCCTTTGTAATACCAGACAGATTGGGTGCCGGGTTTGTCGCCGGGGCGGAGGATCGTGCGATCATAGCCCGCGTTGAGGCCTGCGATTTGCAGTTTCACGTCGTATTGGTCGGACCAGAACCAGGGCTTGGCGTGGTATTCGCGCGCTTCGCCCAGCATGTTGTCGGCAACGCATTCGGCCATGTCGATGGCGTTGGGGACGGATTCGAGGCGGAGGCGGCCACCTTGCCACGGGAAGGAGGCGCAATCGCCTGCGGCCCAGATCGCGGGGTCGCTGGTCTGGCATTGGGAATTGGTTTGGATGCCGTTCTCAAGGGCGAGGCCAGCGGCTTCGGCCAGAGCGGTTTCGGGTGTGATGCCGATGCCAACGATGGCGAGATCGCAGGCGATTTCACGGCCATCCGCGAGGCGAGCGCCTGTGACATGGGTTTCGCCCAAGAGCCGTTCGAGGCCTGTGCCTTCGATGAGGGTTACGCCGTGGGACTGATGCAGTGCGCGGAAATAGTCGGCGGTTTCGGGAGCGGCGACGCGTTGGAGAATGCGCGGGGCGGCTTCGATGAGCGTGACTTCCAGGCCGCGGGAGGCCGCTACGGCCGCGGCTTCGAGGCCGATATAGCCGCCGCCGACGATGAGGAGCTTCTTGCCTGCCGCCATATGGGGGGCGAGAGCGTCGGCATCGGCAAGATCGCGCATGGTGTAGACACCGGGAAGCGCGCCACCGATGGCTGCGGGCAAGCGGCGCGGCGCGGAACCTGTGGTGAGCGCGAGCATGTCATAGGGCAGGGTTTCGCCGCCAACCGAAACGGTTTTTTTGGCACGGTCGATGGCCGTGACGGAGGCATTCACGCGCAGGTCGATGTTCTGGTCGGCATAGAAATTCTCGGGGCGCAGGAAGAGGCGTTCGAGGGCCATTTCACCGAGGAGATATTTCTTGGAAAGTGGCGGGCGCTGATAGGGCGGGGCAGGTTCGGCGCCGATCATCGTAATCGAACCATCAAAACCCTTGGAGCGCAAACGGGCCGCGAGCGACGCCCCGGCTTGACCTGCACCGATGATGACAACCAGAGACATGCGCACTTCCCTTCAAATTCATTGGTCTTGCCTGCGACGAGAGCCTATATCCTCGACATCAGGAAACGCAAACCCAAGCGAGGGAGAACACGATGACGATTGCAGTTGGTGACCGCCTGCCGGAAGCGACGCTGGTGCGGATTGGCGAAAAAGGCCCGGAAGCCGTTTCGATGGCCGATAAGGTCAAGGGCCGCAAAGTGGCGATTTTCGCCGTGCCGGGGGCTTTCACGCCGACCTGCCACTCGGCGCACGTTCCGAGCTTCATCCGCACGAAGGACCAGTTCGCGGCCAAAGGCGTGGACGAGATCATCTGCGTTTCGGTCAACGATCCCTTCGTGATGAAGGCCTGGGGCGAGGCAACGGGTGCGACGGCTGCTGGCCTGACCATGCTGGCAGATGCCGACAGCTCGTTCACTAAAGCTATCGGTATGGACTTCTCGGCACCCCCTGCGGGCCTGATCGCCCGTTCGCGCCGCTACGCGATGCTGGTGGAAGACGGCGTTGTGAAGCTGATGGAGATCGAGCAGAGCCCCGGCACTTGCGAAATCTCGGGCGGCGAGTCGCTTCTGGCCAAGATCTGACGGGAAGGGGGCTTCGGCCCCCTTTTTCACAAGCTGTCGAGCTTGCGGGCAAGCTTTACGTCGAGGGGCGAAAGCCCGTCTACATCATGCGTGGTGAGCGTAACGGTGACGGTCTTGTAGACATTGGACCATTCGGGGTGATGGTTCCATTTCTCGGCCCAGAGAGCCGCACGCGTCATGAACCCGAATGCTTCGGTGAAGTCTGCGAAGGCGAAAACCTTGGTGATCGCATCACGGTTTTCATCCAACACCCAGCCGGAAGCGAGGAGCGGCTCCAGAAGGGTTTTGCGCCCTGTTTCGGAGAGTTTCTCTGTCATGATCGCTTCCTTCCTAGTCCTGTTCGTCCTGTGAGGTCTTGCGGAACGGGCCGTAGCTCGTGAGGATCTCGATTTCCTGCCCTATTGCGGCGCGCTCCTCCTGCAAATACCTACTAACGGCATCGGCAAACCCCGTTTCAGGGATGAAATGCGCTGAATGTATTGGCGAGGGCAAATAGCCCCGCGCTAGTTTGTGTTCGCCCTGCGCCCCCGCTTCGACACGGGAGAGGCCATGGGCAATAGCCCAGTCGATAGCCTGATAATAGCACAGTTCGAAATGCAGGCAGGGATGATCTTCAAGGCAGCCCCAATAGCGGCCAAAGAGCGTATCCCGCCCGATGAAGTTCATCGCACCTGCGACGGGCTGGCCATCGCGCTCGGCGAAAACGAGAAGAACGTCGTCGCGCATATGGGCGTGGAGCTGGTCGAAGAAGGCGCGGGTGAGGTAGGGGGTGCCCCACTTCCGTGCGCCTGTGTCTTGGTAAAAGGCCCACATCGCGTGCCAGTCGTCGGGAGTGATTGCGCTGCCAGTGACGAGGCGGATCGTGCCGCCGAAGGATTGGGCCTTCTCGCGCTCTTTGCGGATGGTTTTGCGCTTGCGCGACGACAGATCGGCGAGGAAATCGTCGAAGCTGCGGTAGCTGCTGTTTTCCCAATGGTATTGCTGGGTGAGGCGCGGAAGGAAGCCTGAGGCTTCGAGCGTGGCACTGTCTTCTTCCGTGCAAAAGGTGACATGGGCAGACGAGAGGCGGTTATCGGCTGTGATGCGGGCGATCGCTTCGGCCAAGGATGCGCGGCCTTCGTGCTCATAGCCTTCGCGTGCAAGGAGCCGTGGGCCAGTGACCGGGGTGAAGGGCACCGCGACTTGCAGCTTTGGGTAATAGCGCCCGCCGGCGCGTTCAAAGGCATTGGCCCATGCGTGGTCGAAGATGTATTCGCCCTGGCTGTGGGATTTCACATAGAGCGGGGCGACGGCGATGATTTCGCCCTGCAACCGGGCGACCATGGGGCGCGGCGTCCATCCTGTTCCGGGGCCAACCGAGCCACTTTGTTCGAGTGCAAGAAGGAAGCGGTGAGTTGTGAACGGATCGCGCGGGCGGCCTTGCGCAGATGCGCAATGATCCCAGTCGGAGGCTGGAATGGCCTCGATGGTTTCGAGAACTTCGACTGTGACCGACGCTGCGCCATCCTGCATGAAAGCCGCCCCTTTCCTGCTAATCTGGCATGCGGATGAACGCGATCAAGCAGTCTTTGCGAGATAGCCTTCGAAGGTCACGCTATCAGCGCCCATGCTGCGGGCCTGTGCCTCGTCTTCGGGCGAACGGATGGTCCAGCAGAGAACAGGCACGCCGGACATCTTCAGGTCCTGCACGCGCGGGCGTTCGAGATCGGCCCATTCGTGGCTGATGAAACTTGCGCCAACATGGTCGAAATCGGGGATGTCGCGGAGCCGCGCACAGAGGCCCTCGGGCAGGCCCCAATCCTCGGGATCCCAAGCCGATGTTGTCAGCCCGCGCGGCACGTCAGGGGCAAGGCGGGACATGTGGAACATCGAATGTGGGTTGAACGACATCACGGCAACCGGCCCGTCATATCCTTCCAGATCCGCCGCGACGGCCTTTTCCAACGCGCCGACTTGCGGCCCCATGGCACCGTCCTGATCTTTAATCTCGATCAGCAAAGGCACTTGGCCTGCGACGATCTTGAGGACTTCGGCGAGGGTCGGGATGGTGTCTGTGCTGCCCTTCAGGGGGATGCGCTTCAGTTCAGCCGCAGAGCGGGCCGCGATCGGGCCTGCTTCGATGGTGAGCCGTTCCAGAAGCTCATCGTGGAATACCATCGCCTGACCATCGCTTGATGGCTGGACATCGATTTCGATCCCATATCCGGCAGCAATGGCCGCGCGAATGGCCGAAACCGAATTCTCGGGGCGGCTATCTGTGCGATCATGCAAGGCCCGATGCGCCAGAGGGCGGGCGGTGAAGGCTTTCGGCAGATCGGGCATCAGGAGGCGACAAGCTCGATCACGGCCTCGATCTCAACCGCCACACCCAAGGGCAGCGAGACCGCAGAAACTGCGGAACGGGCATGCCGCCCAGCATCCCCGAACACCTCGACCATCAGGTCCGAGGCCCCGTTGATCACTTTGGGCTGGTCCACGAAATCGGCCGTGGAGTTGACGAAACCGACAAGCTTCACAATCCGCGCCACCTTGTCCAGATCGCCACCGCAGGCCGCTTTCGCTTGTGCAATGATCGAAAGCCCGCAAGCGCGCGCGGCGGCGGCTCCGGCTGCTACATCCATATCGGCACCGAGCTTGCCCTTGATCAAACCGTCAGCCCCGTTGGAAATCTGCCCCGAAATCCAGAGCATGTTCCCCGTCCGCACGAAGGGTACGTAATTCGCAGCCGGTGCGGGCGCGGCAGGCAGAGTGATGCCGAGATCGGCAAGGCGGGCGTCGATGCGGGACATGGAGGGCTCCTCTCGTATTCCAGTTGCCCGGACGCTACCGCGAGGCTGATCAGAAGAAAAGCCGCCCTGCTTTCTCTTTTGACAAATATCCTGGGGGGTGAGCCCGCAGGGCGAGGGGGGCAAAGCCCCCTTGGCTTATTCGCGGAAGGCCTTGGCGAAGTAGTCGGTCAACGGCTTCAGCAGATATTCCAAAGGCGTGCGGTTCGCGGTGCGGATGAAGGCCTCCACGGGCATGCCGGGGATCAACACGGTGCCTTCCGGCAGTTTCGCGGCTTCGTTTTCGCTCAGCGCGATATCCACCCGATAGAAGGACGCGCCCGAGCGTTCATCGGAGAAGGCGTCGGCGGAAATCGCGGTGACTTGGCCTTCGAGCTGCGGGGTCGTGCGCTGGTCGAAGGCGGAGAAGTGCAGGCTGACCGCTTGCCCGGGATAGACTTGATCCACGTTGATCGTTTCGACATTGGCGCGGATCACCAGAGGGCGGTCTTGCGGGACGATGAAGGCCACCGGATCGGCGGGGCGGATCACGGCTTTCGCGCCGAATACGTTGAGGCCGTAGACCACACCGCCGACGGGGGCGCGGATGTCGAGGCGGGAGAGTTGTTCCAGAACGGCGCGGCGCTGTTCGGCGAGTTCCAACTCGCGGAACTGGATATCGCGGAGGCGGGTAATTGCGTCTTCGCGGCGTGCCGCATCTAGGCGGAGCACTTCGATATCAAGCTCGGTGATCCGGCCCTCGGCCTGTGCCTTTTGCGCGGTCAACTCGCCAACCTGCCCCTCAAGGCGGGCGGCTTCGCGTTCAAGGGCCAGCACGCGGGCGGATTGGGCGAGGCCCTTTTCCAGAAGCGATTGTTGATCGGCGAGTTCTTTCTGGATCAGTTCAAGCTGGCGGGTGAGGGCGGCTTGCTGGGCGGTGATGCCGTCGATCTGCGAGGCGATCTGGCCGGAACGCTTTTTCAATTGTTCGGTTTGCTGAAGGAAGGTTGTAAGCCGCGCGGCCAAGAGGCGGGTTTGGCCATCCATCAGGGTTTTGGCGTCAGAGTTGGCGGCGGCGGCGTCGATCAAGAGCGGATCGTAGACAGGGGCTTCCAGCCCGTCGCGTTCGGCATCGAGGCGGCCACGGCGGGCCATGAGTTCGTAAAGCTGGCCTTCGATGATGGCCAGTTCGGAGCGGAGGCGGGTCGGGTCAAGGCGGATCAGCACGGCATCGGCGGCAACCTGGTCGCCTTCCTTGATCAGCACTTCGGCCACGACGCCGCCATCGGGGTGCTGGATGATCTGGCGGTTCTGATCGACTTCGATCCGGCCCGGCGCGATGATGGCGCCTGCGAGTTCGGTCAGGACTGACCAGCCGCCGATGCCGCCGACGAGGATCGCCAGAGCGGCGAGGCCGGTAATGAGCGGCTTGCGGGGGGAGAAACGGTCGGTCATCGCACGCCTCCGCCATCGGTGGTGGACATGATCTGTTGTGAGTTCTTAACCACTTGGCGCAGCACGTCTTCTTTCGGGCCGAAGGCGGCGCGGGTGCCGTTATCAAGCATCAGAAGCGTGTCGCATTCCTGAATCGCGGCGGGGCGGTGTGCCATGATCAACACAGAGCGACCTTCTGTTTTCATCGCGCGGATCGCGGCATTGAGGGCTTGGCTGCCTTCATTGTCGAGGTTTGAGTTGGGTTCGTCGAGGACGAGGATTTGCGGATTGCCATACATGGCGCGCGCCAGACCGATGCGCTGCATCTGCCCGCCCGAGAGCCTGCCGCCATTGGCGGAAACACGGGTGTCATAGCCTTCGGGGAGCTTGAGGATCATGTCGTGGGCCGCGGCTTTCTTGGCGGCATCGACCACCGCGGCGGGGTCCATTTGCGGATCGAGGCGGGCGATGTTTTCGGCGATGGAGCCGTCAAAAAGTTGGACGCGCTGGGGCAGATAGCCGATGAGTTGGCCGAGCACGGTGGGATCGTATTGATCAAGCGTTGCCCCATCGAGGCGGATCTTGCCGCCCGCCGGGCGCCAAACGCCGGTGAGGGCGCGGGCAAGGGAGGATTTGCCTGCCCCGGAAGGCCCGATCACGCCCACGGCTTGGCCGGGTTCTACGGTGAAGGAAACCATGCGAAGCGCGGCTTGCTGTTCGCCGGGGGCCACGAGGGTGAGGTTCTGCACGTCGAGTTTCGCGGCGGGTTTCAGCAGGGGGGGTGCGTTGCGGCTCTGGAGGCACTTCCGAAAGGAGTTGAGCCAGCGTGTTCCAGCCTTTTTGCGCGCGTTGCACCATGGCCCATTGGCCGACGAGCATTTCGACGGGGGCAAGGGCGCGGCCCATGAGGATGGAGCCTGCGATCATCGCGCCGGGGGTCATTTCACCGCGCAACACGATCCATGCGCCGAGGCCGAGCATGGCCGATTGCAGGAAGAGGCGGAAGGTTTTGGTGATGGAGGAGAAGGTGCCGCCAACGTCGGTGGAGGTGATGTGCTGCTCGAGCGCGTCGGCGCGGAGCTTTTGCCAACGGGTGAAGGCGGCTTCGCGCATGCCAAGGGCCTGCACCATTTCGGCTTCCGAGCGGATCTGGTCGCCCATGCCGTCGGCGCGGAGGGTGCCGCCTGCAGCACGCAGCAGTGGTTCGCGGGTGAGGCGCTGGTTCAGGAGGGTGACGCCCACGAGGATGACGCCGCCCGCAATGGCC
>RFUP01000300.1 GCA_009922885.1 Paracoccaceae bacterium | reverse complement strand
GGCGCATGCCTATATGCCGATCACTGTGAAAGTGGTTTCGGAAGAAGCCTATGCCAAGTGGCTTGAAGCCTCGAAGGCTGAAGGCGGCTACGTCGAAGTGGCTTCGCTGAACTAAGGTGGGGGCTTCGGCCCTTCCTTTCAAGAGACTGGCGGGGCGCTATGGTGCGCCCCTTCAAACAGGCAGAAAGCGGTAGCGAGATGAGCGACGCGACGATCAATCAGACGGGTTCGAACACGGGGGAAGCAGGCTTCGGCGATTACTTCGCCCTGCTCAAGCCGCGTGTGATGTCGCTCGTGGTGTTCACGGCGCTTGTGGGCCTCGCGGCGGCACCGGTGGCGGTGCATCCGATGGTGGCTTTCGCCTCGATCCTGTTCATCGCCGTGGGCGGTGGTGCTTCGGGCGCGCTGAACATGTGGTGGGATGCCGATATCGACCGGGTGATGAAGCGCACCGCGCGCCGCCCGGTTCCGTCGGGCAAGGTGACGGCGGACGAAGCGCTGGCCGTGGGGCTGACGCTTTCGGTGATGTCCGTGGTGATGCTGTGGCTGGCCGCTGGCCCGGTTGCGGCGGGGCTTCTGGCCTTTACCATCTTCTTCTATGCGGTCGTTTACACGATGTGGCTGAAGCGTTCGACGCCGCAGAACATCGTGATTGGCGGCGCGGCAGGGGCTTTCCCTCCCATGATCGGCTGGGCCGTGGCAACGGGTGGGGTTTCCATCGAATCCGTGCTGATGTTCGCTTTGATCTTCATGTGGACACCGCCGCATTTCTGGGCGCTCGCGCTCTTCATGAATTCCGATTACGAGAACGCGGGCGTTCCGATGCTGACCGTGACCCACGGCCGCAAGGTGACGCGCAAGCATATCCTCGTTTACACGATCCTTCTGGCGCCTGTGGCGCTGGGCCTCTGCTTCACCTCCATCGCTGGCCCCACCTATATCGCGGCGGCCGTGATCCTGAACGCGCTCTTCCTCAAGGGCGCGGTGGATATCTGGCGGCGTGACGAGGCGGCAGCGGAAGCGGACAAATACAAGGTTGAGAAAGGATTCTTCAAACTCTCGCTCGCCTATCTTTTCCTGCATTTCGGTGCGATCCTGATGGATGCTTCGCTCAAGTCCTGGGGGATTTGGGGATGAGTGGCTTCCGGGAACCGCATGAGCTGCACAAGCGCCGGGGCGGCCTGAATTTGGGCGTTGGTGTGGTGCTGGCGCTTTTTGTTGCCGTGGTCTTCGGGCTGACGGTGGCCAAAGTATCGACCGGGGGCTTCCAGATGAACCCCGGCGGAAACATGGGACAGTCGCAATCGCAAACGGGCGGAGGCAACTGAGCATGGACGGAAAGACAAAGACGGTTCTGCAGACGGCGGGCGTGGTGGTGCTGATGGGCGGCCTCGCATGGGCCTCTGTGCCGTTTTACGACTGGTTTTGCCGCGTGACGGGCTTTGGCGGTGTGCCGCAGGTCAATGACACGGCGGCGAACGAGGTTCTGGAAAAGACCATCAAGGTGCGGTTCGACGGATCAATTCACGCGGGGATGCCGTGGGAGTTCAAGCCTGTCGTGCGCGAGATGGAATTGAAGATCGGCGAGACGGGGCTGGCGTTTTACGAGGCCTATAACCCGACCGACCGCGTTGTGGCGGGTTCTGCTGCCTATAACGTGACGCCCTATGAAGCGGGTGGCTTCTTCACCAAGATCCAGTGCTTCTGCTTTGAAGAGCAGGTGCTGCAACCGGGCGAGCGGGTGCAGATGCCCGTGACGTTCTATGTGGATCCGGCGATCGTTGAGGACCGGGACGCGAAATACGTGCATACGATCACGCTGTCGTATACATTCTACGAAATCGATCTTCCGGAGCAGGCTGCTGGCCTTGCGACGGAAGCCGTAAAACAAGTGAACTGACTTTAAGATCGGGAAAGGCCACGAGGGAAACATGGCTCACGCTAAAAACCACGATTACCACATTCTGGCGCCGTCGCTTTGGCCGCTGCTTGGCGCTGTTGCCGGCTTCGTCATGCTCTTCGGTGCGGTGCTGTTCTTCCACGACCACGGCCCTTGGATGCTGCTGGCAGGCTTTGTCGGCGTTCTCTACGTGATGTTCGGCTGGTGGGCTGACGTTGTGGCGGAGAGCCAGATTGGCGACCACACTCCGGTTGTTCGCCTTGGCCTGCGCTATGGCTTCATCCTATTCATCATGTCGGAAGTGATGTTCTTCTCGGCTTGGTTCTGGTCGTTCTTCAAGCACGCCATCTACCCGATGAACCCCGATGGTATTTCGCCGATGGTGGACGGTGTGTGGCCGCCCGCGGGCATCGAGACCTTCGATCCGTGGCACCTGCCGCTGATCAACACGCTGATCCTCTTGTGCTCGGGTGCGGCTGCAACTTGGGCGCACCACGCGCTGGCGCATGAGAACAACCGCAAAGACCTCAAGAACGGTCTGATCGTGGCGATTGCTCTGGGTGCGATCTTCACCGTGTTCCAGGCTTACGAATACAGCCACGCAGCCTTCGGCTTCGCAGGCAACATCTATGGCGCGAACTTCTTCATGGCGACCGGTTTCCACGGTTTCCACGTGGTTGTCGGCACCATCTTCCTCTTCGTCTGCCTCGTCCGTGCTTACCGCGGCCATTTCACTCCGGAGCGCCATGTGGGCTTCGAAGCGGCGGCTTGGTACTGGCACTTCGTGGACGTGGTCTGGCTCTTCCTCTTCGCAGCCGTTTACATCTGGGGCGGCTGAGCCTGAGGCGCTTTGCTTCTTCCGAAGCAGGCAGAAACAAAATAAGAGGGCGCGCGGGTTTCGCGCGCTCTTTTCTTTAGGGCGACAGGGTTTGGAGAAATCAGATGCGCTTCGTGCTTCCTTTGCTGTTCGGGATCGTCGGCTGTGCGGTGCTGGTGTCGCTGGGCCTCTGGCAGGTGCAGCGGTTGGCGTGGAAGGAAGGCGTTCTGGCGGAGATCGAGGCGCGCATCCATTCGGAGCCTATGGCCTTGCCTTTGGCGGTGACGGAGGCGGACCGGTATTTGCCGGTGGCGCTGGAGGGCAAGATCGGGGCGGAGGCGCTGCGGGTTCTGGTGAGCCAGAAGCAGGTGGGCGCGGGGTATCTGGTGATTTCGTCGTTTGAAATGGCGGATGGGCGGCGGGTTTTGTTGGATCGCGGTTTCGTTCGGCTTGAGGCGGCCATCCCCGAGGGCGGTGCGGTTGCGGTGAAGGGGAATGTTCATTTCCCGGATGAGCGCGTGAGTGCGACGCCGGAAAACGACGAGGCGAAGAACATCTGGTTTGCGCGCGATGTGGCGCGGA
>RFUP01000299.1 GCA_009922885.1 Paracoccaceae bacterium | reverse complement strand
TTCGAACACGGCGACGATATCGGCACGGGCCGAGAGCGCGAGTTCGGAATCAGACTTGAAGGCCGCATCTGTGATCTCGCGAACGAGTTGCTCAGACATCTCGCCAGACGCCAGTTTGAGGGCGATCCGATAGGCCAAGGCACACTCGATCGACTCATGGTGCAGAATTGACGAGTGAACGAGGCCGCCAAGAAGCGGTTCGTCGCGGACCATGCACTCGGCCTCGTCGCGGATGCGGGTCCAGACGGGATCGACCTCTGCAAGGCGTGTCAGTTTCTCGGCCATAAGAGCCTCCTGCGGCGTTTCGTCCGCGTAAGATACGCCTCTACACGCAGAAGTAAAGGAAGAGAGCGGCCAATGGGGCCGCCCTCCTAGCGCGATCAGAGGCGCAGAAGGCCCGGAGCGCCGGGACCGAACCGCGCGGAAATTTGCGTGATTTCGGCTTTAATTTCCGGCGAATTCCGGTCCTGTTCGACCTCTGACGCGGGATAGCTCCACTCTGGGATCGGTGAGAAGGCCTCACGCAGAATTGTCGAACCGGAGAGGATACGGATGCGGTAAAGTTCCGTTTCTTCGGCGAGCGGAACATCAAGGCCTTCCCATGTGTCGCCGTCCTGACGGGTGCGACGGATCCATGAGAGGCGGAGACCTTCGGCATCAGGCGCGGCCTTCAGGTGCACTGGCGAGAGCGGGCGTAGGCCCAAGCCACGGAAGGCGTGGGTTTCCTCGACGAAGGAGGGATCATCGAAGGCACGGCGCGCGGGGCCAATCCTGTAGGTTTGCGAGAGTCCGCGCGTGGAGGCGGCCAGAGGCACTTGCGTGACCGCCTGATCGAACAGAACGAAATAACTACCAACGGGCCATTCGGCGGGCATGGCGGCATCGGTGCCATTGCGGCCACGCACACGCGCCGAAATCAGGTATTCCGAGGGCGCGATCAATTGGGCCTCGGCAAACTGGATCAATTCCCAATTTTCGGGCGACCCATCGCCAATCGCGGCAAGGTTAGCGCCTGCGAAGAGGCGTTCGAGACTGACGCTTTGCAAGGTGCCGCGCGAGAGGCGGACGTGAACCGGTGTGCCGTTATCGACAAGCGCCGGGCTGGCCGCTTTGAGCGGGCTGAGGAGCATGCCTACGGTTGCGGGGCGCCCGAAGAGGCCTAGAAGTTCGTAATCCTCTTGCGTACTGGCCGCATAGAGCGCGACCGATCCGGGCCAGGGTGACGCGGTAATGGCGAGATGCGGCGCGTGGGGTTCTTCAGTGCCCGTGATCAGGGGAAGATCAAGGAAGAGCGGCAAAGGCGGGATCGGGGCGACGAAGCTCGATTTCGACGGTGTTTCATCAGGGATATCGAGCGGGCGGTAAAGCTCGGCTTCCACGCGGACGGCCTCCGCGAGCGCATAGGGGCCGATCTCCAAGGTTTCGATCCGGTAATCGCCTTTGTGTTCGCCTTCGGAAAGGCGCACCACATCGCCAGCACCGATGACGGCGCGCGAAGGCGGAAGCGCGAAACGAAGGGTGTCACGCGCGACGCGCGCTTCTCCGAGCCAGCGTTCGGTGAGTTGGCGGGCCTCAGCGCGGGTCATGGCGAGGGCGAGTTCAGAGGCGGAAACCGAGTGCGTCGCCTCATCGGGAAGAACGCTTTCCTCGGCGCCCACTTCGAAATCCGCTTCCGCTTCGACGAAACGCAGGCGCACGCGCCCTGCCTGTTCGGCTTCAGATGCGCGGGCGAATTCGACGCGACCGTCGATTTCGGGAGTTTCCACGACGGTTTCGAGGCTGATCTCGTGCGAGGCCACGCCGCTGCGCGGGAGGAAGCAGATCTTGCCGTCACGCTCGACAGCGTCGAAGCCGTAGCGCAACATCAGGGGTTGCAGCGCGGCGCGGGCGTCGGAGGTGTCTTCAAGTGCGAAACCGCGAACGACGCCATGGAGTTCGGAGACGTCGAAGGCAGTGAGGCCTGCGGATTTGCAGATTTCGGCGACGACTGAAGAAAGACTGCGCGCACTCATGCGGCCTGTGAGCCAATGCCCGCGTGCGTGGTTCTCGCCATCGGACCAGACGTCGCGATTGCGTGGAAAGGCCGGATAGGGGCGCGCGTCCCATGCCCAGACATAGGTGTGGGCGAGATCGAGCATCGCGCCGTTATAGACATCGGATGCGGGATTTCGGCTTTCGGTGCCCCAATAGCTGAGGAGCGCGCGCAGGTATTGCATCTGAACCAGTTCGTCGCGGGCACCTGTGGAGGCACGCGGCAAGCCGCTTTCGGACGACTTGGGGTCGACGAAGCGGTTGGGTTGGTTGGTGCCCTTGTCGATCGCAGCGCAGCCAATTTCGGTGAAGCGGATGGGCTTCGAGCGCGGCACCCATGCGGTTTGCGCGATCGCGCGTTCTCCGCCGATGCGGTTGTGGTGGGGATTGCTCCACCAGTTACGGATATCCTTGATGCGCCAGACCCACGGCTCGTCAAAAGCTCCATCGGTGATCGGTTCGCGGCGTTGATGCTCAACTGCCTCCGGCGACGGATAATACCAGTCGTATCCCTCACCGCCTTCAATATTGGCGCGGAGATAATCGAGATTGTAAAGTGATCCCCAATGAGCGTCTTGGGCGTCATTGGCGTCGCGCCAGTCCGAGAGCGGCATGTAATTGTCGATACCGATGAAATCGATATTGGCATCGGCCCAGAGTGGATCGAGGTGGAAGAAACGGTCGCCGTTGGCGGGCGAGAAACCGAAATATTCGGTCCAGTCGGCGGCATAGCCGATTTTGGTTTGTGGCCCGAGGAGCGCGCGCACTTCTGCGGCCAAGGCCTGCATAGCGGCGACAGCGGGGAAGCCCGACGCATCACGGAGTTGCAGGAGCGCGACCATTTCGGAGCCGATGCAGAAGGATTCAACACCTCCCGCGGCTTTGCAGATAGCGGCTTGGTGCAGGATGAAGCGGCGGTAGCTCCATTCCGCAGGACCGGAATAGATCACACGCGCGCCGCTCACCGTGAAATGCGCGGCTTGGGCCGTGCCGAAGAAGGCCACCAGTTCGGTGGATATCGCATTTGTGCCGTCAGGCGTGCCCTCCCGCCCCGGAGCCACGCTCGCGGTGATGCGGCCACGCCACGGCAGAACGGGTTGCGACGAGGCACCGGACCATGGATCGGGGAGTGTATTCGCGGCGGTTTGGTCCATCAGGATGAAGGGGTAGAACATCACCTCCTTGCCTTCGGCCTTCAGGGCGCGGATCGCTTCGATTACCGAATGGTCCGAAGGCGTTCCGCCATAGACGATCCGGCCATCGGCAGAG
>RFUP01000298.1 GCA_009922885.1 Paracoccaceae bacterium | reverse complement strand
CAGGCGGAAACGCAGCCGTCGACTGCGCCGGAACTGGCGGTGGGTGAGCAAACAGATTTCGGGCGAGCGTCGGAGGCGCTCGCCTCGGGTGACTTTCAGGGCGCCGCGAACAAGTTTACGGCCTTCCTTGAGGCCTACCCGGGCTCCCCGCTTACCGCCGAAGCGCAACTGAAGCGCGGCGAGGCGCTTGAGGGGATGATCGACAGGACAGGCGCGGCGCGTGCCTATCTGGAGGCGTTCTCGGTGGCGCCGAGCGGGGATTTTGCACCCGATGCGCTTTATCGTCTGGGCAATATGCTGGGCCAGTTGAACCAGACGCAGGAAGCCTGTGTGACGCTGACGGAAGTGGGAATGCGCTTCCCGACTTCGCCTGCGGTGCAGAAGGCGGAAGAGGCGCGGGCGCGGATCGGGTGCCCGTGACCGACGAGTCGAGCCTCGATCAACGTTTTGCCGAGGCGATGGGCCAGTTATTGGGCCCGCATTTTCCAACAGATATCGGGCTGGCTGTTTCCGGTGGCGGAGACAGTATGGCGATGCTCTACCTTGCCCATAACTGGACGCGGGTTTGGGGTGTGCGGCTTTGGGTGTGCACCGTGGATCACGGGTTGCGCCCCGAAGCGGCGAGCGAGGCAGCGATGGTGGCGCGGGAATGCGCGGCTTTGGGCTGGCCCCATGCGACGATCCGGTGGAAATGGGATGGGCAAGGCAATGTGATGGACCGCGCGCGGCAGGCGCGGCTGGAGGCATTCAACGAGTGGCGCGGCACGCTTCGGCATGTGCTTTTGGCGCATACCGAGGATGATGTTGCCGAAACCTTTTTGATGCGCTTGGCGCGTGGGGCGGGGGCAGAGGGCTTGGCCGCGATGGAGGCACGCCGGACTGTGCGTTTCACGCTTGAGGCACCATCGTTGGCGTTCCTGAGCGAGGGAGAGAGACCACCACGCGTGGGGTGGCAGCGCGGAGCAGGGTTTGAGATTGTCAGGCCTTTACTAGGGGTGTCGCGCGCCGATTTGCGGCATTACCTGCGGGTTTTGCAGGGGCCTTGGGTGGACGATCCGACGAATGACAATCCCGCCTACGAGCGTTCGCGTGTGCGGTTGGCTGGAGAGGCTTTGGCGGCATTGGGCCTTGATGCCGGAACGCTGGCTGGCGCGGCGCGTCGCATGGCGCGGGTGAGCGAGGCTTTGGCGGTGCGGGCGTTGCAGGTCTGGCGCGAGCTTGGGCGCGAGGAGATGGCAACGGGCGATTTGCAGATCGCGCGGGACGGGTTCGCGGGCGTGGAGCGGGAGACCCAGATGCGGGTTCTCTCAGCGGCATTGATGCATGTTTCGGGGGCGGAGTATCCGCCGCGCGAGGCGTCTTTGGAAGGAATGCTCGATACGCTTCTGGCCGGGGGGGCGGGCACGTTACACGGCTGCGAGGCGGTGACGGAGAGAGAGAATATCCGGATTTTCCGCGAATATGCGGAAGTGGCAGAGTGCCGTGCCGGAGTGGCGGAAGGGGCCTTGTGGGACGGGCGCTGGATGATCCGCTGGCAGGAGGCCTATGACGGCTGCGAAGTGCGGGCCTTGGGGCATGACGGCTGGGTTCAGGCGGGCGAAAAGCCCGCAGGAACGCTGCCCTACAAAGCGGCGCGGAGCCTGCCTGCGGTATGGGATGGCATGCGACTCGTTGCATGTGACGGGATCGGGTTCGGGCCGCAGAACGCGTTTTCGCTGGCTCCCGGGGGGCGATATTGGACAATGACCGACCGCTTGGCCCAGAAATTGAAGGGGAAGAGGCGCTGATTGTCGCGGAATGCCGCCGCCCGTGTCGATCCGCATTGAACCTGCCGCGCCGATGCCTATCTTGTGGCTCAAGTCTCGCCTAACAGGCGCATTACTATACTTCGCGGGAGAACCTTCTTGGGCAACGCACGCAACATTGCATTCTGGGTCATCGTTTTTCTTCTGGTGATCGCCCTTTTCAGCCAGTTCGACGGGGGCGGTTCGACGATGAACAGCCGCGAGGTGAGCTATTCTGATTTCATCAAGTCTGTGAACGAAGACCGTGTGAGCCGGGCAACGCTGGATGGCGAGCGCGTGGTGTTTCGTGGCACGGATGGCAAGGATTACACGACGATCGTGCCTTCGGACGCTTCGGTGAGCGATCTTCTGATTGCCAAGGACGTGCCTGTGGCGGCGGAAAGCCAGCAGCAGTCGGGCTTCCAGACGTTCATCCTGTCGCTGCTGCCGTTCCTTCTGCTGATCGGTGTGTGGGTCTATTTCATGAACCGCATGCAGGGCGGGGGCAAAGGTGGCGCGATGGGCTTTGGCAAGTCGCGCGCGAAGCTTCTGACCGAAAAGCATGGCCGCGTGACCTTTGACGACGTGGCAGGCATCGACGAGGCCAAGGAAGAGCTGGAAGAAATCGTGGAATTCCTGCGCAATCCGCAGAAGTTCTCGCGCCTTGGCGGCAAGATCCCGAAGGGCGCGCTGCTCGTGGGCCCGCCCGGTACGGGTAAGACGCTTCTTGCGCGTGCGATTGCAGGCGAAGCGGGTGTACCCTTCTTCACCATTTCGGGTTCGGACTTCGTTGAGATGTTCGTGGGTGTGGGTGCAAGCCGTGTGCGTGACATGTTCGAGCAGGCGAAGAAGAACGCACCTTGCATCGTGTTCATCGACGAAATCGACGCTGTGGGCCGTGCTCGTGGGCAGGGCTATGGTGGCGGCAATGACGAGCGCGAGCAGACGCTGAACCAGCTTCTCGTGGAGATGGACGGTTTCGAGGCGAATGAAGGCGTGATCATCATCGCGGCCACCAACCGCCGCGATGTGCTTGACCCTGCGCTTCTGCGCCCCGGCCGTTTCGACCGTCAGGTGACGGTGCCGAACCCCGATATCAAGGGCCGCGAGAAGATCCTTTCGGTGCATGCGCGTAAAGTGCCGCTCTCGCCGGATGCGGATATGCGGATCATCGCACGCGGCACGCCGGGTTTCTCGGGTGCCGACCTCGCGAACCTCGTGAACGAAGCGGCGCTGATGGCGGCGCGCGCGGGGCGGCGTTCGGTGACGATGGACGATTTCGAGAACGCCAAGGACAAGGTGATGATGGGGGCCGAGCGCCGTTCGATGGTGCTGACTGCCGATCAGAAGGAAAAGACCGCCTATCACGAAGCGGGCCACGCTGTGGTGGGGCTTGCACTGCCGAAGTGTGATCCGGTGTATAAGGCGACGATCATTCCGCGCGGTGGTGCGCTGGGGATGGTGGTGTCGCTGCCGGAAATCGACCGCCTGAACTGGCACCGTTCGGAATGCGAGGAAAAGCTCGCGATGACGATGGCGGGCAAGG
>RFUP01000297.1 GCA_009922885.1 Paracoccaceae bacterium | reverse complement strand
GCCCGCCAAGTCCGCATCGACAGCAAAGCCGCCTCGCAAACGGCGCTTGGCGATGTCCTTCGCGTGCTCTGGCTCATCCCCGCGATGGACCGTCTCTGGATCGAAGGTGCCGATGGCCGCCGCCGCTTTCTGGATCGCGTCACGCTTTCCTTCACGCCGTCACACGCCGAGGCCTCGCTCACCTATGAAAAGGCCATGCGCGAACGGAACCGCCTGTTGAAAGACGGTGTGCGCGATGCCTTCTGGTATGCCGCGCTCGAAACCCAGATGGCTGAAACCGGAGCTGCCATTCACGCCAACCGCCGTGCCGCGCTGGCCCGGATTTTGGCCGCTCAAGAGGGGGCCGAAACCGCCTTCCCCGTGGCCGATCTGGCGCTTGTGCATTCGGAAGTCGAAATGCCTGACAGTGCCGAGGCCTTCCGCGCCGCCCTCAACGAAAACCGCCCGCGCGACCTCGCTGCAGGCCGCACCCTCATAGGCCCGCACCGCACCGATATGCAGGGCACCTACACCGCGAAGGGCCTTTCCGCCGCCGATTGCTCCACAGGCGAGCAGAAGGCGCTGCTTCTGTCGCTCATCCTTGCGAACGCCCGCGCGCTGGCCGCCGATATCGGCTCACCGCCGCTTCTTCTCCTCGATGAGGTCGCCGCCCACCTCGACGCCACCCGCCGCGCAGCGCTTTATGACGAGATTTGCGCCCTTGGCGCGCAAGCGATCATGACGGGCACAGGCCCCGAACTTTTTGCCGAACTGGGCGAGCGCGCGCAGGGCTTCGAGATTACCGAAAGCGCCGGAATTTCCTCTGCTGAAGAGAAGGCCATCAAATGATCCCGCCCCGCGTTACGCTCATCACTCTCGGTGTGAAGAACCTCACCGAGGCCCGCGCCTTCTATGCCAGTTTGGGCTGGACGGAGAGCAAGCAAAGCCAACCTACCGTCGCCTTCTTCCAGATGAACGGCCTGGCACTTGGCCTCTTCGGCCTTTCCGATCTGGCTGAGGATCAGGGTCGCGCGGGCGCCCTGCTGGGAACCGGTGCCATCTCGCTCGCCCAGAACTTTGCCTCTGAGGCCGAAGTCGATGCCGCCTATGCCGCTGCCTTGGCCGCAGGTGCAACGGCCCTCAAAGCTCCAGAGAAAGTCTTCTGGGGTGGCTACTCCGGTTACTGGGCCGACCCCGAGGGCCATGTCTGGGAAGTGGCGATGAACCCCTTCTGGCCGCTTGGCGCGGATGGCAGCTTGACCTTGCCGGATTAACGCTCATTGATGCCGCAAGCGCCGTCCCAACGTCATGACGCTTGCCATACACAATCCATACGCAATCCATACCCTTCGGAAATCACCCCAAATGTCCGTCTCTTTTTGGCAGTTATTCGTTTACGCAGGCGGCATGGCCGCGCTTTGGGTCGTGCCCGGCCCGGTCTGGGTCGCCCTCACGGCGAGGGCAATTTCTGGTGGTTTTTCAGCAGCTTGGCCCTTGGCCGTGGGGGTTGCCCTTGGCGATCTCGTGTGGCCTTTGGCGGCCATTCTAGGGTTAACGTGGATCGAAAGCGTCTACGGTGATTTCCTCAGTTTGCTGCGTTGGGCGGCCTCTGGCATCTTCCTCGTCATGGGCATCTCTCTCCTTCGGAAGAAGCCGGAAAAACCCGGACAAAACAGCCGCTTAACGCGCCCAGGCCTGTTGGCAGGCTTCACCGTCGGCCTCGCCGCCGTGATCGGAAATCCCAAAGCCATCCTCTTCTACATGGGCGCCCTCCCCGGCTTCTTCGACCTCGGCTCCCTCACCACCCCGGATGTCCTTGCAATCATTGCGATTTCTGCCTTCGTGCCGATGCTCGGGAACCTCGGATTGGCCGTTTTCCTAGACCGCGCCCGCCGCCTTTTGCAAAGCCCGGACGCCATCCGGAAGCTCAATATTGCCTCCGGCTCCATGCTGATCGCGGTGGCCTTCGTTATTCCCTTCCTCTGACCCCAAATCTTGTGTCTCAGGGGTGACATTCCCCGCCCCGACCGCTATAAATCGTGCACTAAAGCAGGGGTTTCCGACACATGGCAGAAACGGCCAAGCAGCCGGGCAATTACGGCGCCGATTCCATCAAGGTTCTCAAAGGCTTGGAGGCGGTTCGCAAACGCCCAGGCATGTATATCGGCGACACGGACGATGGGTCCGGTTTGCACCACATGGTTTACGAGGTCGTCGATAACGGTATCGACGAAGCCCTCGCAGGCCATGCCACCATGGTGCACGTCAAAATCCACGCCGACAGCTCGGTTTCGGTCCGCGACAACGGTCGCGGTATCCCCGTGGACATGCACGCCGAAGAAGGCGTTTCCGCCGCCGAAGTGATCATGACCCAGCTTCACGCGGGCGGGAAGTTCAACAACACCGACGACGACGGTAACGCCTACAAGGTTTCGGGTGGTTTGCACGGCGTGGGCGTGTCGGTTGTGAACGCCCTTTCGGAGTGGCTGGAGCTGCGCGTCTGGCGCGACGACAAGGAATATTACGCCCGCTTCGAGTTCGGTGAAACCGCCGAGCACGTGCGTGTTGTTGGCGATGCGCCCGGCCAAAAGGGCACGGAAGTGCGCTTCCTTGCATCCGCTAAAACCAATCGCCCTGATGGCACCTTCTCCAATCTCGAATACCATTTCGAAGTGCTAGAAAAGCGTCTGCGCGAGCTGGCGTTCCTGAACTCTGGCGTGCGGATCATCTTGGAAGACGAGCGCCCTGCAGAGAACCTGAAGACCGAGCTTTTTTATGACGGCGGTGTGCGCGAGTTCGTAAAATATCTCGACCGTTCAAAGACATCCGTGATGCCGGAACCGATCTATATGGTGGGTGAGCGCAATGGCATCGGTGTTGAGGTCGCAATGTGGTGGAATGACAGCTACCACGAAACCGTGCTGCCCTTCACGAACAACATCCCCCAGCGCGATGGTGGCACCCACCTTGCTGGCATGCGTGCTGCGCTCACGCGGACGATCACGAAATACGCTCAAGACACCGGGATCGCGAAGAAAGAGAAGGTCGATTTCACGGGTGACGATGCCCGCGAAGGCCTGACCTGCGTGCTTTCGGTGAAAGTGCCGGATCCGAAATTCTCGTCGCAGACAAAGGATAAACTGGTCTCCTCCGAAGTGCGCCCCGCTGTCGAGAATCTTGTTAACGAAAAGCTGGCAGAGTGGTTCGAAGAGAACCCGCAGGCGGCAAAGATGATCGTTGGCAAAATTATCGAAGCCGCATTGGCACGCGAAGCTGCACGCAAGGCCCGCGAACTGACCCGCCGCAAAACCGCGATGGATGTGAACTACCTCGCGGGCAAATTGAAAGACTGCTCGGAGAAAGATCCGTCGAAAAC
>RFUP01000296.1 GCA_009922885.1 Paracoccaceae bacterium | reverse complement strand
ACCGCCGCGATGGACCAATGCGCCAATGCCCGATCCGACATATCCGATATCACAATCGTCGCGTCGCCAAGCGATACGATGACCTCCCGACGCTGATCATCGGGCGAGGCACGCCAAAGGGCTGTCCCTTCAAGGCGCTGATATTGGTCAAGCGCTGTCATTCAGGCTGCTGCTCTGCCTTGTTACTTTAATCAAGATTACCAGTCATGCGGGAGAGGGGCAACAAAACACCCGCACGCGACGAGGCGCTCCACCCTTTTGCGCCGAAGGTAGCGGGGCCGGATTACAGCCCCTTTGCCACTTTCCGCAGTTCGAACTTCTGGATCTTGCCCGTTGAGGTCTTGGGAAGCTCTTGGAAAACCACCTTTTTCGGCGTCTTGAACCCGGCCAAACGCTCGCGCGCAAAGCTGATAAGGCTCGCTTCATCTGCCGAATGACCGTCCTTCAACTCTACGAAGGCGCAAGGCACTTCGCCCCATTTCTCATCGGGTTTGGCCACAACGGCGCAAAGCAGAACATCTGGATGCGCCATCAACACGCCCTCCACCTCGACCGAGGAAATGTTCTCGCCTCCGGAAATGATGATGTCTTTCGCACGGTCCGCGATCTGGAGGTAAGTGTCCGGATGCTGGAGCGCGATATCCCCGGAATGGAACCATCCGCCCTTGAAGGCCTCCGCCGTCGCCTCGGGGTTCTTCAGATAGCCTTTCATCACGCCATTGCCACGGAACATGACTTCGCCTTGTTCCTTACCGTCCATGGCAATGCCGTTCATCTCGGCATCCATGACCGCGACGCCTTCCATGAACGGCATAGCAACGCCTTGGCGTGCTTTGATCGCAGCGCGCGCATCGCCTTCCAACTCGTCCCACTGCGGGCCCCAAGTGCATTCGGTGGCGGGGCCGTAAGTTTCGGTCAGGCCGTAAACCTGTGTGATGTTGAAGCCCATCGGTTCGATCTTGGCGAGCGTCGCCGGAGCGGGCGGTGCGCCTGCAGTGAACACTTCCACCGTCTGCGAGAACTCGCGGCGCTGCGCGGCAGGCGCGTTGACCAAGGTATTCAGCACGATGGGCGCGCCACCGAAATGGGTCACACCCTCGTCGGCGATGGCGTCAAAGATGTTCTTCGCGGTGATATCGCGGCAGCACACCACAGTGCCCCCCACGGCGGGCATCATCCATGTGTGGCACCAGCCGTTGCAGTGGAAAAGTGGCACGATGGTCAGGTATTTCGGGCGCAGCGTGATCCGCCATGACAGAACCTGCCCCATCGCGTTCAGATAAGCGCCGCGGTGATGGTAAACCACGCCCTTCGGCCGCCCGGTGGTGCCGGAGGTGTAGTTCAGGGCGATGGATTCCCACTCGTCTTCGGGGCGGATCCATTCGAAATCCGCGTCTCCGGTTGCAAGGAAATCTTCGTACTGCTGGTAATGCCCATGGCCATGCACGCCGGCATGATCGTCTGGCACTTCGATAACGAGGGGCGCAGGCCCGCTCATCCGCTCCATCGCCTCGGCGGCCATCGGCAGGAACTGCGGGTCGCAGAAAAGCACCTTCGCTTCGCCATGGTCGAGGATATAGGCCACGGTGTCTGCTTCGAGACGCGTGTTGATCGTGTTGAGAACGGCGCCACAGGCGGGCACGCCGAAATGCGCTTCGGCTTGGGCGGGGATATTCGGAAGGAGCGTTGCCACCACATCACCGGGTTTCACGCCCGCTTTCACCAAGGCCGAAGCCAAGCGTGTTACACGTTCATGATACTCGGCGTAGGTCTTGCGATGGGTGCCATAAACGACGGCCAGTTCGTTGGTATAGATGCCTTTGGCGCGATCCAGAAAAGACAGCGGCGTGAGAGGCTCATAGTTCGCCGCGCATTTCCCTAACCCCGTTTCATCAGCCATCCAGCCCATCGTCGCCTCCCTTGTTCCGATGCTCAGTCCGGTAAAGATATTTCCGGAACGGAAGTAAAGGGAAGAGGTGGAACGCGTGTCAATCAGGGCGGATAGTCGCGCTTTATGAAGTTAGGCGAGGCTGGCGAAACAGCCGCGCCCGTCATAATCTCGCGGCATGTATATCTCCCCCGGCCGCAAGATCATTTTCGCTCATATACCCAAAACAGGTGGCACCTCGCTCGCCTTGGCGCTGGAAGCGCGTGCCATGAAAGATGACTTGATGCTCGGCGACACGCCGAAGGCTTTGAAGCGGCGTAGCAAGTGGAAAGCCTTGGCTCCCGCGCAGGGGCGCCTCTGGAAGCACTCTACCCTTGCAGACATCGCAGGCGCCGTGCCGCAAACCCTGATCGAAGAGTGCTTTTGCTTTACGCTCTTCCGCAATCCATGGGACCGCATCGTCAGCTATTACCATTGGCTGCACGCCCAGAGTTTCGACCACCCGCAAGTGCGGCTGGCCCAAACGCTCGATTTTGGCAGCTTTGTGATGAACCCCGATGTGGGCGAGGCGATGAAGGCATGGCCCGCCCGTCGATATCTGACAGATGCAAGCGGCGTTGAGCGTGCTTCCCTCTACATCCGCCTTGAAAACTTCGCCGAAGACGCGGCTCCCCTCTTTGTTCATTTCGGTTTCAGCTTCGTCATGCCTCACGAGAACACTTCCGAGCGCAAAACGGACTGGCGGCCATATTTTTCCGAATCGCAGGCCCGGAAAGTGGCTGAAATCTGCTCTGAAGATGTCAGTCGCTTCGGCTACTCCTTCGAGGGTTGAGAATTCACCCCAAAATTACCCCCGAAGATGAAACCAATAATGACCCTTCCGCTATGTTGCGGCCCAGTCGTGAACAATGCCCGAATCTCGCCTCTTTCTGGGCCAATCATCGTCCTTGGAATCACGTCATGTGGCCTTGTCGCTAAACACTGAAACCCAGACGCTGCCACCAAGGGGACGATGAAATGAACCGCTACACCGCAAAGCCCGCTGCTCGCATGTTCGACACTTCCGCTGCTTTCGATGGCGGTCTGCGTCTCTCCCTGACGGGCTTGGTTTCTGGCACGAAACTGGCCACCAAGATGGGTTGGCGTTCGGTGGAAGCGATCTCGGCGGGTGACGAAGTGCTCACCTTCGACGAGGGCCTCAAGCCGGTCGTTCGGGTACAGTCTGAAGTGGTGACGGTTGCACAGATGGCAGTGAACCCCGAAAACTGGCCGGTGTACGTTCCTGCTGGCGCCATCGGCAACCAGACCGAGCTGTGGCTCCTCCCCGAGCAGCTCGTTGTCATCGAGAACGATGCGGCTGAAGCCGTCACGGGCGACGCCTTCGCACCGATCCCTGCACAAGCTCTCGTCGGCCTTCTCGGCATCGAGCGCCGCCGCCCCGAAATGGACATCCAGCAAGTGACGCTTTTCTT
>RFUP01000295.1 GCA_009922885.1 Paracoccaceae bacterium | reverse complement strand
TCCAGCCCAAGGTGAGGCCACGGGCGGTGAGCCAGATGCCTTCTTCGTCGGCGATGGTGAGTTCTTCGATGGTAGCGCGGGAGGAAAGCGCGCCTGCGAAACCGACGATGCGGACGACGCGGCCTGCGCCGGAGAGGTTGTCTTCAAGGAGACCCTGAAGGTAGCCACGATCCTCTTCGGCGGTTTGGGCCATGACGGCTACCGGAAGGAAGAAGGCCAGAAAAAGCGTGAAAAGCCAGCGCATTAGAAGGCCTGCCCGATGCCGATGTAAAGTTGCATCCCGTCGCCTGTGTTGCCTGCCACGGGGGCGGCGACGTCGAAGCGGAGAGGGCCGAGGGGGGTATCGTAGCGCAGGCCGATGCCTGCGCCTGCGTGGAAGGCACCGCCTGCGAAATCGGGGGCGGAGGCGATGTAGCCGCCATCGGCGAAGGCGACGAGGCCGATGGTGGGCGAGACTTCGGTGCGGGCTTCGAGGGAGAGCGCGGCGAAGCTGCGCCCACCTGTGGTGCCGCCCGGAACGGCAACATCAAGGGACTGGTAGGGCTGGCCGCGCACGGTGCCGCCGCCACCGGACCAGAAGAGGAATTCCGGCGAGATGTTCGAAAGCGCGGCACCCCAGACGGCGCCCATCTGGCCGCGCATGGCGAAGGTCAGGCGGTCGCCTGCGGGGAGGTAGGTACGGGCGTCGAGTGTGAAGCGGGTGCCGGATTCGGTGCTGGCGAGACCACGGAAGGGCGTTAGGATCGCTTTGAGATACGAGCCTTTTGAAGGGTTTAGCAGATTGTCGCGGGTATCTCGGGTGAGACCCATGGGGAACTGCAGGAGCCGGAAATCGCGGGTGCCGAAGCTGTCGGTGGCCTCGGAGGCGGTGAATTTGATGCCGAGATCGCCCGTGAGCGCATCGGAAAAGGCGCGGGAAGCGGCGAGGCCGAGGGTGATGCTGTCGGAACGGAAATCGGGTTCGTCGAGGTGTTCGAGGCCGATTTCGGCGGTGAAACTGGTGTCGGGGCCGTAGACGGCGGGGCGTTGGAAGCGGGCGGTAAGGGAGTAGTCGGGGCCGCCTGTTTGACCGCCCAAGCCTGCGGCTTCGGCTTCGATACGGAAGCGGTCGGCGCGGTTGAAAATGTTGCGGTGAAGCCAGAAGCCGGAGACGGTGAGGCCTTCGAAAGTGGAGAGTTCCGCGCCCGCGCCGTAACGGCGGGGCACCTCGTCGACAATGGAGGCGGTGATGTCCAAGCTGTTGTCAGCATTGAGATTTTCGGCCTCCGAAAAGGCCACGGAGCGGAAGGTGCCAGTGCGGCGGAGGCGGTCTGCGGCTTTGGCGAGTTGAGTGGGGTCAAAGGGTGCGCCTTCGGGGAGGCCCGCGATGGCGCGGATGCGTTTTTCGCGCACGGAAGACCCCGGTTCGACGATCAGGGAGCCGAAGGTGACAGCGGGGCCGGGGGCGACGGTGAGGGCTGCGTCGAGGCGCTGGGTGCTGTGATTTGCGGATATATTATCGTTTGAAATCAGTGCTTTGGCGTGTGATTTCTGGCGCCATCCCTCCACGGCTGCGAGCGCGGCTTCGGTGACGGTGCCCGCCAGTGCGGGGGCATCGGGGCGGAAGCCTTCGGGCAGTTTGGTGCCTTCGGCGAGGGGCGCGATTTCGGCGCGGCCGAAGCGGAAGGGGGTGCCGGGGTCGATCCGGATGAAGATGGTGCCAATCTCGGAGGGCGGCGAGAGAGGTGGGATTTCTGCGGCTTCGCGGCCATCAATCGCGATACTGACCACAACGGAGTAATGCCCGCGAGCATAGAGCGCTTCGGTTAAGCTGCGGTAATCGGAGAGGGCCGCTGCGTAGAGATCGGCGGGGGAGGTGCGACCTTCTTTTTCAGCGGCAGTGAGTGATGAGGCCGCACGAAGGCCCTTTTGCAGGCTTTCATCTGTGCCGGACGGAAATTGAAAATCAATAGAATCCAACGCGTTAAGGGGCGCTGCCCATAGCAGCGCCATAAGCGCCGCGACCGCAAAGCGGGGGGATGCGCCACGCATTCAGGATCCTTTCACCGCGTGCTCTCTAAGGGAGCGTTGCGCAACATATAGCGAGGCGTCGGGCAAGGAGCCATGGCGATTGTGCAGGGCGGGCAACTGATTGCCGAAATGTGAAGGGAGCGTGCCGAGGGGTTAATCGAGCCCGAAACCCCGTTTCCGAAGCGTATGGATTGCGTATGGCAAGTGTATGGCAAGCGTCATGACGTTGGTCGGGCTTGGAAGGTGTTAAGGAGGCGCTGGGCGGCGGCTTCGGCCCAGAGTTTGTAGAGGGGGGGCGCGGGATGGAAACCGTCGGCGGCCATCAGGGCCGGGTCCATCGGCAAGTCGAACGCGAGGAGTTCTGCGCCTTGGCTTTCCGCGAGGAGCGCAGGGAGGGCGGCGTTAAAGCGTTTGGCCTCTTGGCCCAAGATCCAGCGCAGAGGTTGAGGGAGGGCCGGGAAGAGGTGGATCGGGGGCACGGGCGTCATCAGGATGTGGCGGACGCCTTTGGCGCGGAGGGCCGTATGGATCTGGCGGTGGGTGGCGAGCCAGCGCGAGAGCGGCACCGCGTGGGTGACATCGTTGACCCCGAGCGAGATCAGGGCGGCGTCGAAGGGGCCATCCAGCTTTTCAAGATGGCGGAGCGTTTGGGCGGAGGTGGCACCGGTGCGGGCTTCAAGCTGCCATGTGAGGGAAACATGGGGGGCGAGGGCGCGGGCCAAATGGCCGGAGAGCGCCTCGGATTGATCGGGCGCGCCGACGCCTGCGGCGGCGCTATCGCCCAAGATCAGGAGGCGGAGCGGCGCGCCTTGGCCAAGGGTGCCCTGACGTGGGCCGGGGGCTTCGGGGAGGATGAGCGCGCGGTTGCGGACGCGGAGGCCTTGCGCGGCGAGAAGCGGCAGAAGCGGCAGGCGGAGCCAGAGGTGGGTGGTGCTCATGCCAGCGCTGGGCGGATGAGGGCGGCGAGGGTCTGCCAGACCTCCTCGGAGGAGGCGGTGAGGAGGTGGCCTTCGGTGCGGGCGGCGGTGTAGGCGCTGCCGTCGAGCATTTTCGAGACACCGCCTGCCTGTTGGCAGATCAGGTTTCCGGCGGCGTGATCCCATGGGTGGAGCATGGAGGAGAGCATGAAATCGGTGTGGCCTTGGGCGACGAAGCGGTATTCGTGGCAAGACGAGCGAAGTGCGGTGAGGCGATCGGTTTCGGAAAGGGCTGAGACGAGGGCTTGGCGCTGGGGGCGCGGGGTGAACCATGTGCCTGCGTGGCCGTTGAGGGCGGCGAGGGGTTTGGGTTTGGCCGTGGTGATGATGCGCTCGCCCGAGGGCGAGGCGTGGCGCGCGGGGGTGCTGGTGC
>RFUP01000294.1 GCA_009922885.1 Paracoccaceae bacterium | reverse complement strand
TGAGGGATGGGTTTCAAGGTTTGGGGTGCGGTGGCGCTTGTGGGGGTTTCTTTGGCGGGGGCTGTGGAGGCGAAGCCGAAGGTTAGTGTTTCGGAGAAATATTACACGGTGGATGCGACCACGGTGGACGGGCTGTTGAAGCAGATGGGGCAGCGCGGGCCGAACGGGTATTGGGCTTACACGGATTGGCGGATCAAATGGACCGGTTCCTGCGCGCTGTCGGCGACGGTGACCTACACGCTGCCGAAGCATAAGAACGAGGCGAAGCTCGATCCGGCGTTGCAGAAGAAGTGGAAGGCGATGACCACCGCTTTGAAGAAGCACGAGGAAAAGCACGGTGCGAACGGCGTTCAGGCGGCCACCGAGATCGAGCAGACCAAATGCGCCAATGGCGATGCGGTGATCAAGAAATACAACAAGAAGGACATCGACCTCGATGCCCGCACGGATCACGGCAAGAAAGAAGGCGTGGTGCTGAAGTAACTCAGGCAGTGAGGGGCGAGACGTAGCCTTCGCGGATCACGGCGGGGTCGTAGGCTTTGCGGCCGAAGACTTCGCGCACCATCGGTTCGAAGTGTTCGAGCGTGTGAGTTTCATAGGCGGGATCGAAGCTCGACTGGTCCCAGCGCTCGCAGAACTCGGCGCAGGACGCGAAGCAGGGGTGATCCTTGAACTGGTCGCGGGCGTTCTGATCCCAGCCATAATGGTGGGCGTAGTAGAGCATCTGGAAGATGCCGTGATGTTCGACAACCCAAGCCACATCCCAGCGCACAAAGGGGCGGATGACTTCGGCTGAGAAGCGATCGTGGTTTTGCGGGGCGAGGCCATCGCCGATGTCGTGCAGAAGCGCGCCGACGATCCAATCCGCATCGGCGCCATCGCGTTCGGCGCGGGTGGCGGCTTGCAGGCCGTGGGTGAGGCGGGTGATCCGGTAGCCTTCGAGCGAGACCTCGCCTTGGCGGCGCAACTCATCCATCACGCGATCCGGCGTGAGGGCGTGATAGGGTTTCTCCATCTCCGCCAGCATGAGGTATTCCTCGCGGGTGCCATCTTTCATGGCGGTGAAGGAAACGGTGCGGTTGTCGCTCATCTGGGCCTCCTTGCGTTCTAAGGCCAGTTTGGCGGAGTGGTGGGTGCGGTCTTGTTCGAAACCGACATTCGGATGCGCTGCCGTTAAGGGGGAAATCGGATAGGAAGTTTCTCCTTTGTATAGGAATAATTAGCGGTTAACGTTCTGGTGCTGCCCCGAAATGGGCTGGAAAAGTGACAAAACAGGCGGGAGAGACACATGGGAAAGCGTGACGAACTGATCGCGAAATACGCAGATGACCTGAAAAACAAGTGCGGCATGACGCCGGATATGGCGCTGTTGACAAAGGTGACGATCGGCTGCGGGCCGTCGATCTACAATGCGGATGCGGAAACCGTGGCGGCTTCGCAGGAGAGCGAGCTGGAGACGGTGAAGAACAATTTCCTGATCAAGAAGCTGGGCCTCGCGGATGGCCCGAGCCTGATGGCGGCGATCAATTCGGTTGTTGAGACCTACGGAAAGTCCGAGCGCAACAAGTATCGCGCGGTGTTCTATTACATGCTGGTGAAGCACTTCGGGAAAGAATCCGTTTACAAATAACGGTTTACCCAAGCTTTGACTAAAATGCCGGGCAGTTCGTGAAAGACGGACTGCCCGCTTTGCGTTATAGAGGGAGAAGGCCAGGACGGCCGGTATCCAATTCGTTTTCGCGTGTGGTGTGTTTGGGAGCACGCGGGGTGACGGGGGGCCGGCTTGTGGCTGGCCTCCCGTTTTTACAAGAGCGTCAGGACGAGGCCGATGATCGCGCAGCCGAAGGTGGCGTAGCCGCCGTCGATCAGCGTGAGCTTGAAGGGGCGGCCCGGATAGGCGTTGTTGATCATGATCCACGGGGTGATGAAGAAGGCACCGATGCCGAGGCCTGCGGTGAGGCCTGCGCCGGGTGCGTTGATCCCGGCCATCCCGAAGATGTGGCGCATCATGCCAGCAACAAGGATCATGGCGATGGCGGAGAGGATGAAGGGGAGTGCGCCGCCTAGGGGTTTGCCGTTTGACCCGAGCTTGACGCCCGAGGCTTCGATCCAGGGTTTTGACAGTGCCATGTACCAGACCGCGCCGAAAACCCATCCCGCCAATGCGGCGGCCAATACAGTGAATAGTCCCATGAATGCCTCCCTTTTTCGGGAAGGCTAATGGAAGATCAGGCCTCTGTCCCGCTCAATTTCAGGATGTAGGCCCATTCCTCTGGCGTGACCGGCTGCACCGAGAGGCGGGTGCTTTTCACGAGCGCCATTTCGGCAAGCTTCGGGTCGGCTTTCACCTCGTCGAGCGAGACGGGGCGGTTCAGCGGTTTGACGGCTTTGATCACCACGCAATCCCAGCGGGGATCTTCGGTGGTGCTGTCAGGCGCACTTTCGCGGATCACCTCGACGATGCCCACCATCTCTTTGCCGATGTTCGAGTGGTAGAAGAAGCCGAGATCCCCCGGCTTCATGGCGCGCATGTTGTTGCGGGCCTGATAGTTGCGGACGCCCGTCCATTCCTCGCCAGCAGCGCCTTTGGCGACTTGCTGATCCCAGGACCAGGCGTCCGGTTCGGATTTGAAGAGCCAGAAGCTCATCCGATAACCCGCTTCCACTGTTTCAGCGTGACGCCCGAGAAGAGACCCGCTTTGGCGTAGGGATCGTTGGTGGCCCAGTTCTGCGCGGCAGCCATGTCGGCCACGTCGAGGATCACGACAGAGCCGCACATCTCGCCATTATCGTCGAGCATCGGGCCGGCTTGGGCGACAACGCCGGTTTCCTTGATGTAGGCGAGATGCGCTTCACGGTTGGCTTTGCGGATGTCGAGGGCGCCGGGTTTGTCATGGGCGATCAGGGCGACGAGCATTCATTCCTCCTTCAAGGGGCGAGACAAGAGCATGGTCATGGCATCGCTGACCGAGGCGCGACCGTCAAGCAGGGCGACCACGGCGGCGGTGACAGGCATTTCGAGGCCGAGTGACGTGGCGCGGCCGAGGACGGCGCGGGCGGTGGCGGCCCCTTCGACTGTTATCGTGGGATCGAAGGCATCGGCGCGGCCAAGGCTCATGCCGAAGCGGAAATTGCGGGACTGCTCAGAGGTGCAGGTGAGCACCAGATCGCCGAAGCCCGAAAGGCCCGTGAGGGTTTCGGGGCGGGCACCAAGGGCGTGGGCCATGCGGGTCATCTCAGCAAAACCACGGGTCATGAGGGCGGCGCGGGCGCTATCGCCCAGCCCTGCGCCCATGACGACGCCTGCGGCGATGGCGATGACGTTTTTCAGGGCACCGCCGAGTTCCGCGCCGATGGTATCGGTGGTGCGGTAGAGCCGGAGCGTGGGGG
>RFUP01000293.1 GCA_009922885.1 Paracoccaceae bacterium | reverse complement strand
TCAAACTTCTAGGATTAGAAGTTGAACTGAACACCGAGGTCTGCACGGTTGGTGCCGTGGGTCGAAGCGAAACCGCCGCGAACCGAAGCGCCACCGCCGAGGTTGTGAACAACGCCGATACCGTATGCGGTGTCGTCAACCTGACCTTCGTCCTTAGCAACGTAGGCGGTCACAGTGGTTGCTGCGCCAACAGAGAAGGAGCCCGAGAGGGTCATCGAGTTGTTGCCGTTGTAGGCTTGAGCGAATGCGAAGCCAACGTTTGCTGCGCCGAGAGCGCCACCAACAGTTGCAACCCACTCAGCGTCGGTTGCGGTGTTGGAGTCTTGGTAGCCCAGTGCGAGGGTCCAGCCGGAAACAGCGTAGGACACGGAGAGCGCGGTGCGCGTGATGCTCGTGGCAACAGGCGGGCTGCCGATGTTGCTGATCGAGTCGGAGTGCGACAGGTGAACGCCGAGGTCGCCCATCGAGTAGATGACTTCAACGCCGTTACGGCCAGCGCCGGTCGAGTCGTAGGTGTCGGAACCGAAGTTGGTCACAACGTTCGAGAAGCCGAGGCCGGAGAGACCAACGGTGCCGCCGTAGAGGCCGGGCATCGAGTCGATTGCGCCGTTGATGTTACCGACGCCGACGGTCAGGCCGCCTGCGGACACGGTGAAGCGCGGTGCGTTGGTGCCGAGCACGCCAGCTGCGGTGCCTGCGTCGTCAGCCTGGAGGCGAACGCGTGCGCCGAAGGTCAGGCCGCCATCGGCTTCTGCCGATGCGTCGATGTTGAGGCGGAAGCGCGACTCAAGGCGAGTTTCCGGAACAGCGTTCTCAATGTAGAGGATGCCGAAACGGGCCAGGCCGGACATGGAGACGTCAGCGGATGCAACGCCAGCGGTCGCAACCAGAGCAGACGTAGCGAGAAAACGTTATCTGGCAGAAACGACGTAGTTGCCGAAAAATCGCCGGTATTTTGGAGTGAAATTCGACGAAATCCGAGGCTTTGAATTCAATGAAGCCAAGGGAATTTTGGAATTGACTCGCGTTTGCGCCGGAAGATTTTGGGAGGCCTTAAGCAGGAAATCAGGCCAATTTGACATGCACTCATTGGTTGTTTCAATTCAATTCCGATGGGTGTTTGGGTGAATACGAAAGGATCATTTCTACTCACCGAATGGCACTTTCATTTTTACCCCATATCGCGCTCGAAACGTGCCATTGCGGAAACAATAGCGTCGAGTCCGTCGGTCAATGCGGCGGGGCCGGGTTGGAGAATGAGGGGGGATTTGATTTCGACGATCTGGTTTGACCTGACCGCCGGAATGGCCTCCCATCCGGGGCGGGCCTTGATCTTTTCGGGGCGCACTTTCTTGCCGCACCACGAGGCGAGGATCATTTCCGGGCGGGCGGCGATCACTTCTTCGGAGGAGACGAAACGGTCGCGGGCGCCTTGGGCGCGGGCGCGGTCAGAAAACACGTCGCGCCCGCCTGCGATGCCCACGAGTTCGGAGAACCAGTGGATGCCGGAGATCATCGGCTCGTCCCATTCCTCGATATAGGTCGGGATCGGGGTGCGGTTGGCGGAGCGGTTGGCGAGGAAATCGATGCGGCGTTCATAGTGCGCTGCGAGGCGCGCGGCGCGGTGGCTGCGCCCCACCATTGCGCCCAAATGCCGGATCATCGCCAGAATGCCCGCCACATCGCGCTGGTTATAGGCCATCACGGTGACGCCATGGCGGATCAGTTCGGCGGCGATCTCGGCTTGCAGATCGGAGAAGGTGAGCACGAGATCGGGTTTGAGCGCGAGGATCTTCGGGATATCGGCAGAGGTGAAGGCCGCGATGCGGGGCTTTTCCTTGCGCACTTGCGGTGGGCGCACGGCATAGCCCGTGACACCGACGATCCGATCAGATTCGCCCAAAAGATAAAGCGTTTCAACGGTTTCTTCGGTGAGGCAGACGATGCGTTCTGGCGGAAAGCGGCGCATCTCAGTTCAGCCGATTATGAGCGGAAGGGGCCGCCCCGGTGATGACGAAAGCGCGTGGCGGCTCGGGGAGGCGCGGCGCAGGCGCGGTTCCGGTGAGAGCGGCGGCGAATCGCGCGAGGTCCGGCAGGGCGTCTGCGTCGGAAACGCCGCAATAAAGCTCGACGCCTTCGGGCGAGAGACGGAAGAGGGCAGGGCAGGCTGCACCGCAGCCGCCAAACTCGGTTTGGCCCGTCATTTCAAAATCCGGTGCATTTTCTTGGGCCGCTTCGAGTGCCACGCGGAGTTTTGCGGCCATTTGCAGGGCCAGCACGCATTGGCGGCCCGTGTGGCGGCATGTGGTGCCGATAAAGGGGGTTTCGAGGCGCAGGGCCTCGGGGGTGTTCGTTGTCGTCATGGCGCCCTCCGCGCGCAAAGGGGAAGGGCGTGGGAAACGGCGCATTGCGCAGCTTCTCCGGGGCACCCCGCCCGGTTTCTTAGCATCGGTGATGGCAGGTCTCCTGGCTTCGCGGGTCATTGCGCACCGTCCCTTCCCGGCTTTCGCCAGTGGATTGACGGGTTGCTCGCCGCTTACAGTTGCGGGGGCAGCCGTGGAGTAGCCGGAAGGCGCACCACGTTCCCTTTTCAGCCAGCCTTGTGGGGCTGGGCACCATCGGCACAAGATGTGGCAGGGCGCGGGGATTCTGTCTAGCCGGATTCGTGGATTGGCGTTTCCGGTTGGGCATGTCAGAACTTCTCCAAGGAGACGAACGATGATCACGATTGCTCAAGAACACCCCGTGCAGGATGACCTCAAACTGCTGCACGAACGCCATACAATCGATATGCATGCGGATACGCCGCCCGAGTCGATCCATATGCTGCCTGCGGATGCTTTGGCGGCACCCAGCATCTGGTTTTACGTGATGCGCGACGGGGGGCGGCCTGTGGGGATGGGCGCGTTCAAGCGGATCGACGGCACCCATGCCGAGGTGAAATCCATGCATATCCTCGCGGAAGAGCGGGGGCGCGGCTTGGCGCGGGTGATGGTGGAGCATCTGATCAAGGAAGCAAAAGCGCAGGGATTCGAACGGCTCTCGCTGGAAACCGGTGTGCAGCCCACCTTCGTTGCAGCGCGCGCGCTTTATGAACGGGTGGGGTTCGAGGTCTGCGGGCCGTTCGAGGGCTATTGGGACGACCCCAACTCCGTGTTCATGACGCGCGCGATCTGAACGGTTGCACCCCGCGCGCGCTTGACGCATATCGGAGCGAAGCGGTCCCGTAGCTCAGTTGGATAGAGCAGCTGCCTTCTAAGCAGTAGGTCGGGAGTTCGAATCTTCCCGGGATCGCCAATTATCAATAACATCAAAGCATCTTACAGGATCCAACCTGCGGATTTCCCTCATTAATTCGGCTTTCGAGCCTTGCCCGAGAGGAAGTCCTGATGACCAGATTAC
>RFUP01000292.1 GCA_009922885.1 Paracoccaceae bacterium | reverse complement strand
AATCGGATCCTCGACGTCGAGAATAGCCGAAACGGCCGTAGAAATCTCGCCACATTCGTCAACGGTGATACCGCCCTCGGGGCGCTCCGCCATGATTTGCAGCGTTTTGGTCTCGCCGCCCATCAAACGCACACGCACAAGTTCGAACCCCATGTCTTCCAGAACAGGGGAAACGATCTCTGCGAGGCGGCGATCGATAGCGGATTTGGCGATCAGAGTTGTCATATGGTCCAAGCAACAAAAAACGGGCCCGCGGCCCGTTGGTCTGGTTCGGTGGGCTTCGGGTTTGGACCCCGACGCGCCGCTGTCAAGGCGCATATAGGGGGAATCACCCTTTCACGCAACCCCAAAGCCTTGCAGACCCACGCTCACCGCCTAGAGTGGCGGCATTTAGACAAATGGTGATTTTGATGATTGATCCCCACGCCAAGGAAGTCATTGCCAGCTTCTACCGCATTCGTCAGGCGCTGGGCGTGCTCGGCATCCTCTTCCCGCTTCTTTTGCTCGCAGGCTCCTTCCTCGGCCAGGCCGACCTGCCGCCCGCGATCTCTGATTATTACCATACGCTCCTGCGCGATCTCTTCGTGGGCTGCCTCTTTGCCATCGGTATGTTCCTTCTCTTCTACAAAGGCCATAAACCGCTGCGGGGCGAGCGCTTTTCAGATGATGTCGTCACCAGCATTGCAGGCTTCGGCGCCGTCCTCCTCGCGCTCTTTCCCAACGAAGCGCCTCGCCCTGATCCCGAGAGCTTCACGCAATCCATGCTCGGCATGGGCTGGACGGTGCGCGTCCATTACCTCGCCGCGCAGCTCTTCCTCTTCTCTCTGGCCTACATGTGCCTCGTAAAATTCGCGCGCACAGAGTCTCTCCCGCGTCGCCGCATCTACCGCACCTGCGGATGGGCCATCATCGCCATGGGCTGCCTCGCCACCGCTGCGTCGATCTTCAAGGTCTTCGGTTCCAGCACCCAACGCGCGTTTGTGCACGATTACTCGCTCGTGCTCTGGGCCGAGGCCATTGGCATCTGGGCTTTCGGTTGCTCATGGCTCGTCAAGGGTCGCGCCGACAGTTTGGTATTTCGATCCAGACAATCGTGAAAATTTTACAAACCCGGCGAACGCATAGCGCAGCCATACCAACGTCATGACGCTTGCCATACACAAGCCATACGCAATCCATATATAAATTTTGGCTATTCCGAGAGGATCGCCGCTTCCGCGATCTGGTCCATGATCCGCACCAGTTCCGAGCTGATCCCCGGCTCCGAAAGCGCATGTCCGGCATTCCGGACCATCCGCATTTCGCAATTCGGCCAAGCCTTTGCGAGGTTCCAAGCGGATTCCGGTGGGCAGATCATGTCGTAGCGGCCCTGAACGATGAACCCCGGTATATGCCCGATCCGCCCCATGTTCGCGAGGATCTGCCCATCGAAATCGAGGAATGCGCTATGCGTGAAGTAGTGGTTTTCCAGCCGCGCAAAAGCGCGCGCATAGTCGCCGGGGCTATCGCCGCCATATCCGTCAGAAGCCACCGAGGCCAACGCGTTCTCCCACGCACACCACGCTTTCGCATAGCGCGTTTCAGTCGGGATATGCCCTGAAAACAGCCGCTTGTGATAGGCTTCAATGTAGTTTCCGCGCTCGTCTTCTGGAACGAGATCGGTAAATCGTGCCCATGTTTCAGGCCAGAACCGCCCAGCGCCACCGCCATAGAACCAGTCAAGTTCAGCCTGCGTCGCAAGGAATACACCACGCAGGATCAGATGCGTCACCCGCTCCGGGTGGGCTTGTGCATAGACCAGCGCCAATGTCGCGCCCCAGCTTCCGCCGAAAACGGCCCAGCTCTCGATATCAAGCATCTGCCGGATTTGTTCGATATCGCGTACCAGATGCCATGTGGTGTTATTCTCTACGGTCGCATGTGGCCGCGAGCGACCGCAACCGCGCTGGTCAAAAAGGATGATGCGGTAGAATTTTGGATCGAAATAGCGCCGCATAGCCGGGCTGCATCCGCCCCCCGGCCCACCATGGAAAACAATCACGGGCCGCCCTTCCGGATTCCCCGATTGCTCCATATAGATCACATGCCCGTCACCCACCTCGACCATACGCTGGTCGAATGGATCGATGGGGGGATGCAAATATTGCACTGCGCTTTTTTGGCTCAGGACTTTGTCCATCCTAATCCTACATATTACCTATGCCCTAGAAGACAGTCATGGAGCCGAGAATGCAAGCCAGCGCAAGCACGGTCGAAGCCGCAGAAGTCGCCAAGTTCGAGGCCATGGCGGCGGAGTGGTGGGATCCGAACGGAAAGTTCAAACCGCTCCATATGCTAAATCCCTGCCGTCTCGACTACATCACCCGCCAGATCGCTGGCGAATTTGATCGCGACCTGACGCAGGAGAAGCCGTTTGCGGGCCTCAAGATTCTCGACATCGGTTGTGGTGGCGGCCTTCTTTCCGAACCCATGGCCCGTCTTGGCGCCAGCGTGATCGGCGCAGATGCGGCCGCGCGCAATATTCCGGTGGCCAAGGTCCACGCCGAGCAATCCGGTCTGGAAATCGACTATCGCCACACCACCGCCGAAGATCTGGCGGCCGAGGGCTATAAATTCGACGTGGTCCTGAACATGGAAGTCGTCGAACCCCAAGAGTTTCATGATGGCGATTGTCGGTGCGGAATACGTGATGCGTTGGCTGCCCAAGGGAACGCACGAATGGCATAAGTTCATCACGCCAGATGAGCTTTTTGCGCTGCTGCGTGGCGCGGGCCTCGACCCCGTGGACCGTAAGGGATTCGTTTTCAATCCCGTCTCATGGTCCTGGAGCCTCTCGGACCGCGATCTTTCGGTAAATTATGTGACGGCGAGCATAAGAAGAGGCTAGTTCAGAGGTCCGATTCCAGCCGAACGCGCAATTCTCGCAAAAAAGGCAAAGCCCCCCGCACCTTCTCCTCGCCCATTTCCGAGTAAAGGCTTGATAAGACTGGGCTAATTGCCGCCAATGCGGCATCTCTAGCCTGTTTTCCAGCTGGGCTGATGGCGACGAATTTGCGGCGTGCGTCGTCCCAATCGGGCCGGATATGCACATAACCAGCCCACTCCAGTTTCCCGAGCGTGTTCGTCATCGCGCCGCGCGTTACGTGGAAGCTTTTTGCCAGTTGCGCCGGTGTCCGTTCTCCATTGGAGCGTGCCAGATGGTTCAGTACCGAGAAGTGGCTGATCTCCATTCCCTTCGGCAGCACCCGCGTCAAACTGTTCCTGAGCAGTTGTTCAACGGTCAGGATTTCGCTGAAGAGCGTTATGGTCAGGGCGTTGAGTGGTTCAGACATTGGGGCTTTCGTAGGCGCGGGCGTGTTTGAGCGATGGTATCCTCTGCCGCGCTTTTGCCACGTCGTTGATATCGATATCAAC
>RFUP01000291.1 GCA_009922885.1 Paracoccaceae bacterium | reverse complement strand
ATGCAAGGCCTCCCCACCAGCTACATCACCGAGCGCAATTCCATGGTCAACGCCGTCACCCTAGGCGACGCGAAACGCGTTGCAGAACGCCTGATGAGCCCCGAGAACCTCACCTTCATCGTCGTCGGCAAACCCGCAGGGCTTCCGGCGAACTGAAGCCTCTCAAACACAATAAGGCGCGGCCAACCCCGCGCCTGTCTTCCGGTGTACCCCCCCCGCTTGGGTGTGTGAGGGTCGAACCGATGCGCTTGGCATTCTTTGCCACTTGACATTGCCAATGTCATTTTGACATGTATAATGTCATTATGGAAGCAGAACACCTTCACAGCCTAGTCTGGATGTCACGCCCCCTGATGCAGGCCGCAGAGGCCTGTGTAGAAGCGGGTTTGCAAGGAACCGAACTCACCGTTCGCATGCGCGCCGTGCTGGAAATTCTCCAGCGTCACGGCGCGCAAACCGTCCCAGAAATTGCGGCACGGCTCGAAATCAAACGCCAATACGTGCAATTGATGGTCAACGAGACCCTCGCTAGCGGTTTCGTCGAACAGCGCCCCAACCCCCGCCACAGCCGCTCGCCGCTTATGTCACTCACGGATCGAGGCCGGGAACTGATCGAGGGCATCGTCACCAAGGAATTGGCCATGATGCAAACGATCGGGGCCGACCTCAATGACGAAGACATCGCAACCGCGCTGAACGTCATGCGCGCCGTCACCGGAAAACTGAAAAGCCTCGCGGGAAATCAAACATGATCTTGGGTTATACAGCGGCCATTGCGGGCGTTCTCGGGCTTCTCTGGCTGGTCATTGGAGTGCGGAAAATCGGTGCGGTCAGCCGCGGCACTCCGATTGGTCCGCAACAGCAGAACGAAGCGCTCCTGCTCATCGACCTTCAGTCCATCTTCTGGGATCACGGCCCCTATTCCGAGCCAGCCAAGCAGTCCGCCAAAAACGCAATCCTGCGTGAAGTCGACGCGGCAAAGGCACAAGGCCATCCCGTTATCGCGGTCCGTCAGGAATGGTCGATCCCTTCAACCAAGGCCGTCGCACGGCTCGCGATGAAGGGGCAAGCGCTTGCAGGCAGCGCGGGCACCGAGCTTGCAAGGCCTTTCGCGGGCGTGGCCGATCAGGTTCTCATCAAGCGGGTGCAAGATGCCTTTGAAACCGACGCACTGGATGCGCTGCTTGCCAAGCTCGGGGTTGGAAAGCTGCGCATTGCGGGCTTGGACCTGAACTACTGCGTCTTGAAGACGGCCTTGGCCGCACGAAACCGAGGCTACGAAACCGTGGTCGTGAAAGACGCAACCCTGTCTTCAGCCCCGAGTGACCGAGCCGAAAAGCTGATGGCCGAATGTGGCGTGGAACTGGCCTGAGCAGGCCTTGCTGTCGGCTTTGGGCCGACATCTCCCATTCGCTTAACCACAACACCGCGCTTCCCAACGTCATGACGCAAGCCATACGCTTGCCATACGCAATCCATACGCTTCGGAAACGACGGTTTTCGCCGTTAACCGTGCGGCGCGGTCCGTTCACCAAAGATCGCCGAACCCACGCGGATATGCGTCGCCCCGAGGCCAATGGCCGTCTCGAAATCACTGCTCATCCCCATCGAAAGCCCGGAAATTCCGTTTCTTTCAGCGATCTTACGCAATAGCGCGAAATGCAGCGAAGGCTCCTCCTCCACGGGCGGGATGCACATCAGCCCCTTCACGGGCAAATCGAGCTTCCGCACCATTTCGATGAACCCATCCGCCTCACGCGGCAAAACCCCCGCCTTCTGATCCTCTTCGCCCGTATTCACCTGAATAAACAGGCCCGGGCACTCCCCCATCTCCTGCGCCAAGCGAGCAATGGTGGTGGCCAGTTTCTCACGGTCAAGCGTTTGAATCGTATCGAACAATTCCATCGCCGCACGCGCCTTGTTGGTCTGCAGCGGCCCGATCAGATGCAAGTCGACCTTCCCGAATTTCTCCTGAAACGCGGGCCATTTGCCTTCCGCTTCCTGCACGCGGTTCTCGCCAAACACGCGATGCCCCGCCTGCAGCACTTCTTCAACCCGCTCAAGGGGTTGCACCTTGGAAACGGCGATCAGCGTCACGCTTTCGCGCGCCCGCCCGACCCGCTCGCAAGCCGCCTGAACCCGCGCCTCGATCTCGATCAACCCCATGGTCCATCCCCTCTATTCAGCGGCACAACGCCTTGATTCCAAGCGCGATCTCCGGCCGTGCGGCCAGTGTATCCGCCGCCAAGGCCCGCGCCATATCCATCAACTGTTCTGGCTCGACAATCCGGTCAATCAAGCCCCAAGCCAAGGCTTCCGCCGCCTCGATCTTCTGCCCGCCCATCAGGATCATCTTCGCCCGCGACGGCCCGATCAGCGCCGCCATCCGCCCCGGATCGGACGGCTGCGGCAAGTAACCGAGCTTCATCACCGGATAGAAGAATTTGGCACTCGGCACCGCGATCCGGATGTCACAAGCCAAAGCCATCCCGTTCGCACCCCCCGCCAGAGTGCCGTTCAGCGCCGCAATCGTCAGCCCCGGCAACCCTGCAATCGCCCCGGAAAGCCGTTCCCAATCCGGCGAGGTGGCCATCCCCGCTTTCGCCGCCTCAAGGTCCGCGCCCGCCGAAAAAACCTTTCCTTTACCAGTCAGGATCAAAACTTGAGCCTCAGCGGCACCCTCCGCAATATCCGCCAGTTCCGCCAACATCTCCGGCGTTAACGAATTCGCCTTGTCCTGCCGATCAATCGTAACCGTCCAAAGCCCGCCATCTTTCTCAAGCGTAATCATTTCAACCCTACCTTCTCGCGGATCGCCGGATCACGCAGTGAAATTTCCTGCCCGAGGTAGCCATCCGCCTCCGGCCCGCACATCCAAAACAGCGTCTCCGCTGGCCATTCCGGCGGAATATGGTCTTCCCAATTCAGCTTCGCCACAGGCCCTACGCCCGAGGCCTTGATCTCGCGTTGCATCTGCGTGGCCACAGTTCCGGGCGATAACCCCATGATCCGAATGCCTTTTTCCGCATTCTCCAGATGCGCGCAGCGCGTCAGCATCGCCGCCCCCGCTTTCGAGCTGCAATAATGGCTCCACCCCTCCAGCGGATTATGCGCCGCGCCTGAGGAAACCGTCAGGATCGTGCCCCGCCCGCGCTCCAGCATCCCCGGCAACACCGCCCGCATCCCGTTGTAAACACCGGACAAATTGATCTCGATCGCCTTCGCCCACTCGGCCGGATCACTCTCCGCCAGAAGGTCCACAGGCTTGATAACACCCGCATTGTTGATCAGCACATCGACAGGCCCGAACACCTCTTCCACCCGCTCGATGGCCCGCTCCATGCCCTTCCAATCCGCCACATCCACAGCCTCAGCCGTGGCCGCATCCCCCAGCTCCTCTGCCAGCTCGGCAATCGCCCCGAAGGACC